>DATNEW010000029.1 GCA_035606695.1 Gemmatimonadaceae bacterium | reverse complement strand
TGCCTTGAACTCCGTGCCTGCCTTCCACTCCGGCCACCGATCCGTCTGAGCGATGCGGTAGCCGACCTGGAACAGCGCCTGGAGATCCTCGGCCGCGCCCGAGAGATCCCAGTCCGGCTTCACCTGGTCCGACGGCTTGTGGTAGTCGTTGTTCGTGTACTCGTCGCGCTTCTGCTGACTATACGCCGAGTCCTTTCCGACGTACTCGGTGCCGGAGTCGATGTACAGCGACGGCACGCCCTGCTTCGCGAACTCGAAGTGGTCGGAGCGGTAATAGAAACCCTTCTCCGGTTCAGGATCGGGTCGCACGGTGCGATTGTCGGCCTTGAGGACGTCGGTCAACACGTCGTCGAGCGTGCTGTTCCCCAGCCCGATGACCGTGTAGTCGCTCGTTTTGCCCCACTGGTTCAGACCGTCCATGTTGATGTTCGCGGCGGTCTTGTTCAACGGATACAACGGATGCGTCGCGTAGTACTTCGACCCGACCAACCCCTTCTCCTCGGCCGTCACCGACAGGAAGAGAATCGAGCGGCGCGGCGGCGTCTTGAGCTTGGTATAGGCTTTCGCGATCTCTAACAGCGCGGAGCTGCCGGAGGCGTTGTCGGCCGCGCCATTGTAGATCGAGTCGCCGTTCACTTTGGGGCCGATACCCAGGTGGTCCCAATGCGCGGTGTAGATGACGTATTCATCTTTCTTGTCGCCGCCCTCGAGCTTCGCGACGATGTTCTTCGACTGAACGCGCCGGTGGTCGATCTTGACGTCAAAGCTCGCCGTGGCGCCGGTGAGCGTTGCCGGCTTGAAGTCCTTCTTCGCGGCCGCGGCCTTGAGCGAATCGAAATTCAAGTGCGCGGCGCTCAGCAGCTCTTCCGCCTTGGGCAGCGTGATCCATCCCTCGACGGGCACGCGCTTCTCCGCATCGGGCGACACGACGTCGAACTGCTCCTGCGAGTTGCTGCTGCTCACCACCGAATACGGATACCCCGCCGGCCCGGTCTCGTGGATGATGATCGCGGCCGCGGCGCCCTTGTCGGTGGCGATCTCGTACTTGTACGTCCACCGGCCGTAGTACGTCATCGCCTTGCCCTTGAACATCGTGCTGTCGAGCGTCGTATCGCCGGCCACGCGAATCGCCGGGTCGTTCACGAGCATGAGGATCGTCTTCCCCTTCACGTCGACGCCCTTGTAGTCGTCCCAGCCATATTCGGGCGCGACGACGCCGTAGCCGACGAACACGATGTCGGAGTTGTCGATCTTCGTCTCGGGCCGCTCGTGGCGCGAGTTCGCGATGAAATCATCGGGATACTTGAGCGCGACGGTCTTGCCGTTCGCCTTGAACGTCGCGGTGGGATGCGACAGATAGCCGACGAGATCGACCTTCTGAATGAACGATCCATCGGGATTGCCCGGCTTGAGGCCGAGCGACTTGAACTGCGACTCCATGTACGCGGTGGCCTTCTCTTCGCCCGGCGTGCCGGGTGCGCGCCCTTGCATGGAATCCGCGGACAGATCCTTGATGTGTTGCAGCAACGCGTCGGCGGTAATGGCTTGCGCCGCACTGTCGACATCAGCTGAACTCGTCGCGCCGCCGCTCTTGGTCGCGTCGGTCTTGGCGCATGCAGCCACCGCGATGGACGCGGCAAGCGCAGCCATCACGGCGATCGGTAGTCTCGAGCTCACGAAACCCTCGTGGGATGAATGCCTACGGATCGCGATTCTGCTGCCACGATCCGTACATGGGATTGGGAAGAATGAACCAGCGCCGGCCGAAGTCGGCAAGCGCCCGCGGATCATTTCGCGCGGCCTGCGTCATTCCCGGAAAATCGAGAATGTTGTCGCCGAAGTACGCCACGACGTCGAGCGCTGGAACCCCGGCGACCGCGCTGCCGCTGCGCACGCGCTCGAAGCGCGGATTCTTGTCGCTTTGACCGGATGGCTGGCACAACACGAGATCCGCCTCGATGCCGGCCGATTGGAGATTCGCGCGCGTCGCCGCACAGAGCGAGTCGGCGCGATTCGTCACGATCGCCACACGTCCGCCAAGGGAGTGGACGCGGCGCGTGAGCTCGGGTGCGCCGGGAATCGCGGTCGCCGCGCGCTCGTTCACCCACGCGACCCAGCTCGCATCGGTGTAGCCGCTGTCGAGCATCGCCCGGCGCCGCTCGTACTCGGAGTTGTCGAGCACTGTTTCGTCGGCGTCCATGATCACCGCCCACGACTGCGACGCGAGGCCGCGAGAGAGCTCGGGCATTCGATCCGCCGCGACTTGAAACGCCTGCCGCGCGAGCGCGCGATACTCCGCGGAGGTCCGGAACCAGCGCACGTCATTCGGGAGCGCGCGCGGCACCACGACCGGGCCGGCGGCGGTCGCGATCGTCGCCGGCGAACCGGCACAACCGGACAGCGACGCGACGAACGTGACCACAATCGAGACTGACTGAATACGGTGCATGTGTCCTCGTGACGTTGGCGAGTCACACGGAATTTATTCTCACCAGTCCAATGCTGCTTGACTCGGCACGCGCACTCGGCTTAGGTGAGACATGTGGTGTCTCGGGAGACTGGATAGTGCGCGCGGGCGGCGGCGACACCGCGGTCTTTGAGATTCTGCCGAATCCGTCGACGACCGTTGCGTACAATGCGCTGGTCGCCGTCACCGATTCGACCTCGGCGACGCGACGGGCCCGATCACGACGACTTGCATCGTTCGTCGATCGCGGTCGGGCCAGCGATTCGTCGATTGAGCATGTGTCATCCCGAGGAGCAGCGCGACGAGGGATCTAGCATACTGGTCGAGGGATTAGCCGCGCTGCCGAGATGAAAGATCCCTCGTCGCCGCGCTCCTCGGGATGACAGTTATGTCGTCGCGATCGCAGGGACCGCACCAGGCCGACGCAGCACCGCGAAGCCGAGCACGCCGCCCGAGATATCCACCAGCGCGTGAATGACCATCGCCGGGATCAGCCACCCGCTCCCGAGCACGATGAGACTCATGATGAGACTGACGACACCCGTCTTGATCATGCCGCGCGGTCCCTGATACGCATGTGCAACGCCGAACACGACGGCCACGAGAACGATCGCCGCCGGCAGTCCGACGTACGCCACGAGCAGCCACGTAAGAAATCCGCGATAGAGCAGCTCCTCGCAGACCCCCGCGGTACATGAGAGAACCATGAACCAGCGGAACTCGCGCGCGTTGTGCGGCAGAATCATCTCGACGTTGCCGATCTGCTTGGCCAGCTCGTCGAGGCGCTCGGGTTTCGCGCGATACACCGCGCGATTCTGGCGGACGACGAGCATGCCGACGCCCAGCATCACCCCGACGCCGAGGTAGACGCGCCAATCATTCGGCGGCACCAAGCCGAGGTCGCGCCATGGACGCCGGGCGCGCGACCAGATTACGATCGCGGCCGCGGCGAGCGCCCACTGCACGGCGGTGGCGCGGCGATACGCGTTGAGTCGCGCGTTCGGCACACCGGCGGCGATGCGCCGCTTGAGCTCGCGGTCGAAGTAGAGGACCGCCGCGCCGGCAACGCCGACGGCGAAGAAGAGGGCGAACGCGACGTCGAGGAGGTTGGGCATGCAGGCACGCGAGGAAGATTGCTAAAGTAATTTCGTACGAGGGCGTCGGCGAGGCGCAAGACGACCCGGCCGGCGCTCCTGATCGCCCTTTCCAACCCTTTTCGCACGGCCGGTGTCTCCAGTAAGCAGCTTACGGTAAGTCTCTTACTGGAGACCCATCATGGAGAAGGATGGCGTGCTGGTTCCCGGCACGTTCGATCTGCTCATCCTCAAGGCGCTGAGCCTGGGGGCGATGCACGGCTGGGGTGTGGCCGAGCGGATCGAGCGGCTGTCGGGCGGCGTGTGCGAGATTCAGCAAGGTGCCGTGTATCCCGCGCTGCAACGCCTGCGCCGCCGCGGCTGGGTCGTCGCCGAGTGGCGCATCACCGACAACAACCGCCGCGCGCGCTTCTACAAGCTCACGGCATCCGGACGCCGGCAGCTGGCCGCCGAAGTCGCGTGGTGGCAGCGCGCGATCGGCGGGGTGGATCGCGTGCTGCGCGCCGTCGCGGCGGAGGCCTGACATGTCGTGGCTCGATGCATTCCGCCAGCGCGCGGCGGATCTCTTCACGACGCGCGGCGACCGCGAGTTGCGCGAAGAGATCGACTATCACCTGGAGCTCGAGACGTCGCGCCTCATTCGCGACGGCTGTGATCCCGCGGTCGCTCGCCGCCGCGCGCTCGAGAAGTTCGGTCCCACCACACACGTCACCGACGCCACGCGCGACGCGCGCGGCTCCAATCCGACGGAGGGGAGCATGCAGGATTTCCACTGGGCGATTCGCTCGCTTCGGAAGAACCCGGCGTTCACCGCGCTCGCCCTCGTGACGCTCGTGCTGGGCATTGGCGCGGCGACGGTCGCATTCACGGTGCTCGACACGGTACTGCTGCGTCCCCTGCCCTATCGCGATGCGAACCGCCTCGTGATGATCCGCGAGCGCACCGACGAGCAGGTGCTGCTGCCGCCGTCGTATCCGAACTTCGTGAGCTGGCGCGAGTCCGCGCGCTCGTTCGATGGCGTCGCGTCCGCGATGATGCCGTATTCCACCACCGTGTGGCCGTCGCCGTCGGCACCGGAGCCACTGCGCGTACCGATCATGGGCGTGTCACGCCACTTCTTCGCCACGCTCGGCGTCACGCCCGAGATTGGTCGCGAATTCACCGACGACGAGAACGCGGTCGGCGGACGTTGGGCCGCGATGGTCACGCACGAGTTCTGGCAAACGAACATGGGTGGACGCCAGCCACTCGGCGCGATTCGTCTTTTCGGTGAGATCGTGCCCGTCGTCGGCGTGCTGCCGCCGGGATTTCGTTTCGCCGCTCAGGTGGACGTGTTCTTTCCGCACGAGCGGATGCCAGGCACCGTGCGCAATGCGCACAACTACATCGTCGTCGGGCGCCTCAAGCCGGCGGTTACGCTCGACGCGGCCCGCGCGGACATGACGAGCCTTTCACGACGCTTGCTCGCCGAATATGGAAACGAAACGCAGGCGGTCGATGCCGATGTGTTGCCGCTGCGCGATTACTTCGTGGCGGACTATCGCATCATGCTCTCCGTGGTGTTCGGCGCGGCGTCGCTCGTGCTGTTGATCGCGTGTACCAATCTCGTGACCGCGCAGCTGGCGCGAGGTACCGCGCGCGAGCGGGAGATCGTCGTGCGCGCCGCATTGGGCGCGTCGCGCGCACGACTTGCCCGGCAACTGCTGCTGGAGAGCGTCGTGCTCGTGGTCGTCGGTGCGGTGAGCGCGGCGGTGCTCGCGCTGGCGGCGACGCGCGGCATCAAATCGGTCGGACAGAATCTGGTGCCGAGGCTGTCGGAGCTCAGTGTCGATCCGCGCGTGCTCGGGTTCGTGAGCGCTATCGCGGTGGTGACGACGCTGATCGTCGGCGTGTACCCCGCGTGGCGGCTCGCCAATCGCGACGCCGGCCTGGTGCTGCGCGGCGCGCGCGACGGAGCGACCATCCGCGCCACAGTGTGGCGGCTCCTGGTCGGCTTCGAGATTGCGCTCGCGCTGATGCTGCTCGTTGGATCGGCGCTGCTGGTGCGCACACTTCACAATATTCTCACAGCCGATACCGGCTTCAATCCGCATGGCATCGTGACGGCGTCGATCGCGCCGCCGAACGACGTCAATCGGCTCGACGAGGTGTTGACCGAGCTTCGAACGGTGCCGGGCGTGCAAGGCGCCGCGCTCACGAATCGGGTGCCGCTCTTGTGGGGCGTGTCGTCGGCCCCGGTGCGCCGCCCGGGTGATCCGGGCGATCACGATTGGCCTGCAATGGCGGGCTTTCGCGTCGTGAGTCCGGATTATTTCTCCGTCCTCCAGCAGCCGATCCTTCGCGGACGTGCATTCACGACGGCGGACGCCGCGAATGCTCCAGGCGTGGCGATCGTCACGCCGGGCATCGCCGGGAAGTTGTGGCCGGGGCAGGATCCGATCGGGCGCACGATCTCGAGCAACTACGCGTTCAACCAATGGCTGACCGTCGTGGGCGTCGTTCGCGAAGCATCGAACTGGTCGATGCCGCGCGGTACGCAGAACGAGATTTACGTTCCGCTGGCGCAGCATCCGAAGTCGCTCGAAGGACAGGTCGTCGCGATGCTGCGCACGAGCGGCAGCACCGATGCGATCGCGCCGGCGCTCCGCGCCCGGCTTCACGCGCTCGTACCGAAGTCGCCGGCGCAGATCAGCACCATGGATACGCGGATCGCGAACAGCGCGGCGGATCGTCGATTCGCGATGCTTGCGCTCACCGCGTTCAGCGCGATCGCGATCGTGCTGGCGGCGGTCGGGATCTATGGTGTGATCTGGTACATCGTATCGACGCGCACGCACGAAATCGGCATTCGCATGGCACTCGGCGCCACCGCGGCGATGGTGCGTCGCAATGTGCTCGGCAATGCGCTCATGATGACGGGAGGCGGCGTGATCGCGGGCCTGGCGTGCGGCGCGTTCGCGACGAGGTATCTCAGGGCGTCGCTGTACGGCGTCTCTCCGCTCGACGTCAGCGTTTACATCATTGGCGCGCTGATCGTGCTCGGCACGGCGATCCTCGCGGCGTACGTGCCGGCGCGGCGGTCGAGCCGGGTGGATCCGATGGTTGCGATTCGGGGTGAATAGAAAAAAACGACAACGTCTGACAAGATCCGACCAGATCTGGTCAGGTGTCGTCAGACGTTGTCGTACTCAAGGTTCGACGGCGTCCGGCGACGCCACCTTCGGCGGCAGCAGCGACGCGATCTTCGCCGCGCGAATCGTGTGTCGTTCGCCCAGCATCCGAAACGTCTCCGCGGTTTCAGTCTGGCCGGTCGTCTCGAGCTGGCGCGCCATCGCGCGGCAGTAGTCGGCGACCTGAACCTCATCGTCGACGTCCTGCGCGGAAAAGCCGAACGGCTCCTCGTAGAGCAGCAGCGCCGCGACGGCGTGCGCTGAGAACGGCGTATCGAGCAACTGTTCGCGAATGTCATCCAGTTGCGCTCGGTTGGCCAACACACCTGCCCATTCAGCGCCGCTGAGAGCGGGCGTGACGTCCTCGTTCACCGCGATTCCTCCGAAGATGGGCACTGTGATTGCCCTTTAGGTGCATACCAACATGGGGGGATGATGATGATAGCTCAACGGGTGGCACGACTTGCGGCGACGGCGGCAGCGTTCGCTTCGCTCTCTGCACTTGGCGCCTGCGCGAACGCAGGTCAGCTCGGCAATATCCTGGGCGGTGTGCTCTCGCCGGCGGCCACCGGCATGCAGGTGTCAGCGACCGTGCAAAGCGTGAACACGCAATCGCAGGCGATCAACATGCAGCAGTCGAACGGCCAGAACATCGCCGTGCTGTATGACAGCCGCACGAGAGTCATTTACGACAACCAGCTCTATCCGGTGACGTCGCTCGAGTACGGCGACCAAGTGCTGGCGCATCTGCTCGATCAGGGTAATAACAGTTATTACACGGACTCCGTGTACGTCACGCAGCCGGTAAACGGCTCGGCGACGAACTACCCGACGACGTCGTACCCGAATTCGAACTCGGCGAACGTGCAGGCGCTCCAGGGAACGGTGCGGTCCGTCGACTACAACAACGGCCAGTTCAACATCGACAGCGGGAACGGCGTGCTATTGACCGTGTCGATGCCGTATCGCGCGAACAGCCAGGATCAGAATCGCTTCAACAGTCTTCGCGTTGGCGATTTCGTTCGCTTCTCGGGCGTGTTCCTGAATAACTCGCGCGTGGAGTTGAGGCAGTTCAACTAGCGCTCCACTCTTTGTCATCCCGAGCGGAGGCGCGCAGCGCTCCACTCTGTGTCATCCCGAGCGGAGGCGCGAAGCGCCGCAGTCGAGGGACCCCCTTCTCAGCGGAGCGCTGCGTATGGCTCCTCCGCCGGGACGGGGGTCCCTCGACTCCCCTTCGCTACGCTCAGGGTCGCTCGGGATGACAAGGAGTTCGTCGCGTTACGGAATCGTCTTCGCGTCGCCGCTACCTTTCACGTACGTATCAAACCACGCGATCCACCGCGCCCAGAGGTCGAGATCGGTGGTATACGTCGCGTCGCTGTGATCCTCATACGGATACATGTACAACGCCGCCGGTTTGCCGAGCCCTTGCAACGCGTGGTACATGCGGATGGAGCTGATCGGCGCCGTGCCGACGTTCTGATCCTCGAGCGCGTGATACATCAATAGCGCGCCGTGGATCTTGTCGGCGCGATAGAACGGCGACATGTCGAGATAGACGTTCTGCGCCTCGAAGAAATTGCGTCGCTCGCTCTGAAATCCGAACGGCGTGAGCGAACGATTGTACATGCCGTCGCCCGCGATACCCGCCTTGAAGTACGGCGTGAGCGTGAGGCCGTTCACCGTGCTGAACGCGCCATAACTATGGCCGCCGAGTCCCATGTGGTTGCGATCGACGTAGCCGGCGTCGACGGCGGCGTCGATCACCGCGTCGAGATTCTCCTTGAGATCGCGCGTGTAGTTGTCGTTCATCTTGCCCGAGTCGCCCATGATCGGCGAATCCGGCTCGAGCAACACGTAGCCCTGCGTCACCCATAGCTTCACCGATGACGCGGGGCGAGCCGGTTCGATCTCCGGAAACTTGTTGATGTTCGTGTTGTAGCGCGATCGATCGTATTCGGCCTGCGTCGTGTATTCGCGCGGATAGAACCAGATGATGCCGGGCATCCGCTTGCCGGGCTGCCATTCCTTCGGCAGCGTGACGTCCACCCAGAACTTGACGTCGTCGCGCGGACGCGTGACCTGAAAACGCTCGTGACGCGCGCCGGTGACTTCCGGTGCGACGTCCCTGTTGTGCGTGAGCTGCACGTCCTGCCCGCTCGCCGTGTGCAGATGCGCGTCGGGAAGCGTGGTGGCGGATTCGTGCGTGAAGATGAACTGGCTGTAGTCGTCGTCGAGTGGAGCGACGACTTCGTCGAACGCGTTGGCCGGACTCTCGAACACCCGCTTGCGCGCGCCGGTCGCGATGTCGACGCGATCGACCCACGGCCGTGGCGATTGCGTCGTCCACTTCGCGGCGGGCATCTGGGTGCCCGTCGTGAAGACGCTCTTGCCGTCGCTGCTCACCATGACGACCTGTTCGCCATTCACGCCATGTGTCACGGCGAGCGCACCGCCCTGCGCCGAATCATTCGCGGCGCCACCGAATCCTCCCGCGCCTCCGCGTCCGCCGCCCGCGTTCGGAATGCTGACGCCGCGGCCAAGGGAGTATTTGTGCGACGGATCGCTGAGGTGAATCGCGTAGACAGTGCCGCTGTCGGCGACGAACAACGTCTTGCCGTCGGCGCTGAACGCGGCGTTGGACATCCGGCCGCTTCCTTCATACAAGACCTTCGAGTCATTCGCACCGAACGGCGGCACCAAGTTGATCAAGCGAACGCTCGACACTTGCGGCCGCGCCGGGCCACGACCGCCGCGGGCCGGAGCGCTCATCGTGACCACCGACTGCAAGTACACGAGCCCCGGACCCGCGGGATTCCACTCGATGTTGCGCTTGCTCGTGTCCGCGGATTGATCGCCACCGCGCCCGCCGCGCGCCTCTGCCTCGCGCAACGGCGAGGTGCCGAGCAACGTGATGACGCTGCCCTTGTCGTCCCACATCTCCTGGCGCGAGCCGAAGTTCGACACGGGCACGATGTACGAGAACGGCTTCGTCATGGTCGTGACGTGGAAGAATTTCGCGTCGGGAGAAACGGAGACGGCGCGGATCATCGCGGGCGCGCCGATCTTTCGCACGGTCTTGGCGCGCACGTCGATCAGCGCGAGCTGGCCCGTGGTGTAGTACTCGAGCTGCGCCTTGTCGTGTGGATCCTCGAGCAGCGCGGGATGAATCACCTGCGGCAGCGCGCGCGATTCGGTGAGCCGTACCTGTGGTCCGGTCTCGATGCCATTCTTGCCGTGCGCCGGAAGCGGGCCGCGCGCATCGGGGACGAGCACGGTGACGAGGCTGCGGCCGTCGCTCGTCCAGTCGAGCGTCGTGACGAGCGTTGCGAGAACCGGCACGTTGCTCACGCGCGTCGAGTGCCCGCTCGCGACGTCGGCGACGTACGCGTACGACGCGTCGTCGAAGTTCGCGAGATACGCGATCTGGCTTCCGTTCGGTGACCACACCGGCGAAGCGATAGTTGCGCCTTTCGGGGTTTCCATCACACGCTCGGCACCAGTGTGCGCGTCGACGATGGACAGTCCGGTGTGTTGGCTCGTCGTGACCGTGCGTGCGCGATTCGCGCGCGCGTCGATCTGGAGGCCGCCAAGATTGACGTGCGCGGCACCGTATTTATCGATGTCGCCGCGGTCGAGACCGGGCGTGCGGATGAACCACTTCCGGTCGGGGCTCGGGTTTGTAAAGGATATGTCGACGCGCGGCGCCATCACGATGCGCTCGATCACCGCCGGTGGCTTGACGTACGTTTCGGTGCGGAGGATTTCTTGCGGATTCCAACCTTGCTGAGCCGCGAGGGAGGAAGCGAGCGTGATCTCGAGGGCGAGAAAAACGGCGCGTGAGCGAAGTGTGAGCATAGAGATTGAAGGCGTGGGATATTCGTCGTCCCGAGGCGCAGGCGAGGAATGACGAGCGCGATGAATATGGCATCGCGCACAGGGCATCGACAGACACGAGGTGAAACGTGAAGCAGGTTGGTTTGCTTTTGGTAGCTGCCGCGGCGGTTGCCGCATGTGATTCATCGAACCCGGCGTTGCCGACGCCGACGACGCAGACGGCATCGGCGCGCGCGATCAATGCGTCGAAGTTGGCGGTCGACGTGAACGTCGACGGACAACTCGTCGTCCACGGACTCGCCGCGACCAGCGTATCGGACCAGTTCTTCGTGACGCCGGGCACTCACACCGTGCAGTTCCTGTCGCCGAACGGCCCGAGCGCGACCACATCGGTGACGGCGGACACGTCGAAGCACGCAGCGGTCTATGCCTTCTCACCGAGCGCGACGACGCTCGCCGCCGGCGACATCGCGGACACCGATGCCGTGGTGCCGGCAAACAAGAGCAAGCTCCGCGTCACGAACCTCACGGCCAGCCTCGGCACCAACGAGATCTGGCGCACGCAGCCCGACTTTCAGTCGCCGGTACACGTTGCGACGCCGTTTCCCTTCGGCCTCACGTCGCCCTACCTGCAGAGCGATCCCGGAGTGTGGGAAGTGTTCGTCACGCCGCCCGGCGGTGGCGTGAAGCTCGCGACGACCGGCCCGATCAGCATTCCCGCCGGCGAGCGACGATCGGTGGTGTTGATGGACACCGCCGGCGTGCTGCGGTTTAAAGTCTTCGAATGATTAGGCGCTAAACGGCTTGTCGTCGGCGGTCGGCCCGTACATGCTCGGAACCTTTTCGCCGAGCAGGCGGAGATAGAACGCGAGCTGCGCGCGGTGATGGACGATGTGATTGAGCGTCATCGTGCGCAGCATCATGTAGCGGGGCATCGTCATCATCGTCTGGCCGCCGGCCTTGAAGTGCCACGGCACCTGGAAGTCTTCATCCGTGGCTTTGGCGATGGCGTCGCGCGCGTCTTTCACGCCGCGATCGAATTCCGCGAGCAGTGTCGCCGTCGATTCGATGCTATAGCCGAATTGCTTGCCGCCTGTCTTCGGCGCGATGTCGAACTCCGTCGCGCCCATCACCATAGTCGTCCAGCCGGGCAGTCGTGCGACGAGCTGCGCCAGGTGCGCGAGGGGAAACGTTTTCTCGCCCGGCTTCCATTCGCCTTTGCCCGGTCCATCGGGCACGCGCTCGAGGATCTTGCGCGTGGTGACCATCTCGGAGTCGAATTCCGGCAGCAGCAAATCGGCGATGCGCACGGTGAGCCTCCTATTTCGACGGTAGCGCGGCGATGCACTCGATCTCGACTTTCGCGCCCGGGCTGACGAGCGCCGCCACGACGACGGTCGATCGAGCCGGCGGTTCCTTCGTGAACGCCTGCGTGTACGAGGAGTTCATGCCCGCGAAGTCCTTCAGGTCGGTGAGAAACACGGTGCATTTGAGCACGTTGCCCATGTTGCTGCCCGCGGCCTCGACGACTTTCTGCACGTTGGCGAGCGCGCGCTTGGTCTGGCCCTGAATGGAGCTGTCGGGATCGGTGCGCGACGTTCCGGTTTGGCCGGAGACGTACAACACGTCGCCGGCGCGTGTGCCGGGGCTGAGTGTCGCGGAGGGGCGGCTGCCTTCGGGGATGACGACTTGTTTCTGCGCGTGAAGTACGGCGGGGAGGGCGAGGGCTAGGAGCGTCGCGAGGTGTAGGCGCATTGCGGTGGGCGGTGGGCGGTGGGCGTCGGGGATGACCTGGGGGAAGAATCTCCGGCGAAAAGGCGAATGGCGGAAGGGAGCATGCCGAGGTCATTCATTGCTTCTCATGGCCGAGCTCATGCTGGGCGATGGGGTCGGCGATTACGCGGAGCGTGTGTCATCCTGAGCGAAGCGCAGCGTAGCGAAGGACCCCTTGCTTAGCGGAGCGCTGCGTAGGGCTCCTCCGCCCGGACGGGGGTCCTTCGACTCCGGCGCTTCGCGCCTCCGCTTGGGATGACACGACGGGCGGCTCCGCTCAGGATGACAGGCGTCGGGCGCCTCCGCTCAGGATGACAGGCGCGCACTCGACACGTAGCTTTTCGCCGATGCACATTCGACTTTTCCTCGGCGCGTTCGTCATCGCCTCGAGCGCCGCCGCGCAGCAAACCGCCAACTGGCCCGTCTACGGCGGCAACGCGGACAACACGCACTACTCGACCCTCTCGCAGATCACGCCGGCGAACGTCGCGCAATTGCAAGTCGCGTGGACGTACGAGACACACGATGAATGGAAAGGATCGGAGATGCAGGCCAATCCGATCGTCATCGACGGCGTGTTATACGCCACGAGCCCCAAGCTGCGCGTGTTCGCGCTCGACGCCGCGACCGGAAAGCCACTGTGGAGCTTCGATCCCAATTTCGGAAAGCCGGCGCCGCAGCGCTTTCGGCATCGCGGCGTGACGGTCACGGGCGATCGCGTGCTCTTCACGTATCGCAACAAGCTGTGGGCGCTCGATCGCCGGACTGGGAAGCCCATTCTGTCGTTCGGGGACAGCGGCGCCGTCGACATGCGGAACGGGTTCGAGCGGCCATCGGAACGCATCGGCATCAGCGCCAGCGCACCGGGCCGAGTGTGGAAGGATCTGTTCATCATCGGGAGCACCGTCGCCGAGGCGCTGCCGTCGTCGCCCGGCGACATTCGGGCGTATGATATAAAAACTGGAAAGTTGGTGTGGGCATTCCACACGATTCCCCACCCTGGCGAGTACGGCTACGAGACATGGCCGCCGGATGCATGGAAGGTCTCGGGCGGCGCGAATGCGTGGGCGGGCGTCACCATCGACGAGCAGCGCGGCATCGTGTTCGCCGCCACCGGGTCGGCAGCCTTCGACTTTTATGGCGCGAATCGCGTTGGCGACGATCTCTTCGCGAACACCCTGCTCGCGCTCGACGCGCGCACCGGCAAGCGGCTGTGGCATTTCCAGGCCGTGCGCCACGATCTGTGGGACTGGGACTTTCCGGCCGCGCCGACGCTCGTCACGGTGCAACGCGACGGCCGTGCGGTCGATGCGGTCGCGCAGATCACGAAGACGGGCTACGTATACGTCTTCGATCGGGTGACCGGCAAGCCGCTCTTCCCCACCGCGTGGCGAAAGACGTTTCCGTCGTCGATGGACGGCGAGATGGCGGCGGATTCACAGCCGTATCCCGTCGCACCGCCGCCCTTCGTGCGCCAGAACCTCACCGAGGACATGCTCACGACGCGGACGCCGGCCGCGCACGATTCGGCATTGAAGTTCTTTAAAGCCTACGCGACGCGCGGCATGTACGACCCGCCCAACGCCCAAGGCACGATCATCTTTCCGGGTGTGGACGGCGGCGGAGAATGGGGCGGCCCCGCGTTCGATCCGACGACCGGCCTGCTCTACGTGAACGCGAACGAGCTGCCGTGGTATCACAAGCTCGTCGAGAACAGCGACAAGTCGCTGTTCGGCGCGAACTGCGCGAGCTGCCACGGCGACGATCTCAAGGGATCGCCGATGGTGCCGTCGCTCCTGGGCGTCGCATCACGGAAGTCGCGCGACGACATCGCGAAGATCATCCGCGAAGGCACCGGCCGCATGCCCGCCTTCGCGGGCACCCTCGACAACTCGGCAGTCAATGCCCTGGTCAACTATCTGCTCACCGGTCACGACGTGGCCGAGCAGGCGGGGGCGAACCCCAATTATCTCAAGTATCGGAGTACGGGGTTGCGGCTGTGGCAGGATCCGGACGGCTATCCGCCGATCTCGCCGCCGTGGGGGACGTTGAGCGCGATCGATCTCAACCAGGGCGAGATTCGCTGGCAGATTCCGTTCGGCGAATATCCGGCGCTCGCCGCGCAGGGCGTGACGAACACCGGAAGCGACAGCTACGGCGGCGCGATCGTCACGCAGAACGGGTTGCTGCTCATCGGCGCGACGACGTACGACAGGAAATTCCATGTGTACGACAAGCGCACCGGAAAGCTCTTGTGGGAGGCGTCGCTGCCGGCATCGGGCAATGCCACGCCATCGTTATATATGGTGAATGGAAAGGAGTATCTCGTGATCGCCTGCGGCGGCGGCAAGAACGACGCGCCGTCGGGCGGAACGTATGTCGCGTTCGCGCTACCGAAACCTGAAGGTCAACACCACCTCCACTGAGTCGCCCATGGCTGAATACGCCGCCGCTGACATGGCAAGATCATTTCGCACCGTTCGCAACAACACGCTGCAGATCGCCGAGGAGATTCCCGAGGACAAGTATGATTTCGTCGCGGCGCCGGGGACGCGGTCGGTGCGCGATCTGCTCGCGCACATCGCGTACGCGAATCAGCTGCACTTCGAGGTGCATCGCGACCAGCGGCGCCCGTCGCTTCAGGGCTACGATTTCGGTGCGTACATGCAGCGTGTCGCGGCCGCGGAAACGAAGCCACAGACCAAGTCCGAGGTGATCTCGGCGCTTCGCGAGGAGGGTGAGAAGTTCGCGGCGTGGATCGAGACGTTGCCGAAGGAGTTCCTGAACGAGACGATGACGAATCCGATGGGCGAGCATCCGAAGACGCGCATGGAGTATTTGATGGCGGTGAAGGAGCACGAGATGCATCACCGCGCGCAGCTGATGCTGATCGAGCGGATGCTTGGCATCACGCCGCATTTGACGCGGGCGATGCAGGAACGCCGGGCGCGCGCGCAGCAGGCCGCGAAGGCTTAGGGCCGTCACGCACCGTCGCCACGCTCAGCCGTGGCGACGGCCTCTCCTGTGCAGGACAACATGTACACACAGGAGAGGCCAATGGCAGACGAAGAGAGAGATCCGATTACCACCGGCGACGAGCGGCGCGAGCGCGACCTGAACCGTCACCGGCTCGATGAACAGCGGACCGTGCGCGCCGAGCTGGTGGGGCGACTGCGGAGTCGAGGGATCACCGTGCCCGACGCGGACTCCTCGGAAGAGGTGGTGCGCACGGTCGACGCCGTCGAAGCATTCGAGCGGGCGGTCGAAGCGCAGGGCGGTGATCTGATGGTCGACACGCCGCCGGCGCAGCGGCCGGACAACAGGGCCTTCGTGATCCCGACGCGCGCCGAGGGCGAGTCAGCCGCCGAATTCATTCGCCGCGTTCAGGTCGCGACCGCGCGGCTGGTTCGCGCGGACTGAGCCTTTGAACGGGGCGCGCCCCGTCATACGTTCATGACGAACGCGGGAGCGAACCCATGAGGACGATTCTTTTCGCATCGGCGATTGTCGGCGCGCTGTTTACTTCTCATACGCCGGCCGCCGCGCAGGGCTCGGCGCGGCCGAGTCCGGCGTTCACCGCCGCGGACGTGGCGTTCATGCAAGGGATGATTCAGCATCACGCGCAAGCGGTGATGATGTCGGCATTCGCGCCGACGCACGGGGCGAGTGCAGCCATTCGGTCGCTTGCCGAGCGTATCGATGTATCGCAGCGGGATGAGATCGGGCTGATGCAGCGGTGGCTGGCGGACCGGCATCAGTCGGCACCGGATCCACTCGCGGCGAGAGGCGCGCACGGCATGAACGGTATGCCGGGGATGCCGACGATGTCGGGCATGGCCGATTCGACGATGCCGAAGTTGATGCCCGGCATGTTGACGCCGGCGCAGATGAAGCAGCTCGACGCGGCGAGAGGCGCGGAGTTCGACCGATTGTTTTTGACGTTCATGATCCAGCATCACCGCGGGGCGCTCACGATGGTGGATGATCTCTTCGCGGTGCCTGGTGCGGGGCAGGAGAACCAGGTGTTTCGCTTTGCGTCGGATGTGACGGCGGATCAGACGGCGGAGATTGGGCGGATGGAGAAGATGCTGGGGGCGCTCGGCAGGTAGTTGCGGGGTCGCACTCGAGATAGGCGCGGTCCTGCGGGACGGACACCATTCGACAAAGATCTGGACTCACGCGACAGCGCATCAGACTGCTATGAAATTCACTCCTGTTGTTTCCTCACTAAGCAAGAGATTTCGTATTTCCTCCGTTACAATGAGGGCGATCTCCCAACTATCCAGCCGAAATACTGATGCTCCGTCGATTTTTTCCGCATCGACTCTCAGTTTGTTAATCATGAAATACTGTCCAATCTTTTCCGGAGCGCCGTCCGAAGCTGACCAACGCTCGATTATTGAATTCTGCTCATCAATTGCTGCGCGCTTAGACACAACATTTATCGCATCGAACTTCTCATCGACGTCGTCGATGCGCACCGGAAACAACTGGATGTCGTTTGGCGCCGCGTCACGTAGTCGAGCAGCCAGTTGAGCGCGCAGAATAGGCAGGTCGAAATCTGAGAATGTGAAGTCAAGACTGCGGCCCACTCGACGCATCGCAAGATTGAGCTCACCCGAATAACTCGATGGAACTCCAACCGTGAGTCGCCGTACGTCGAATTCGGCCCCGGCCGAATCGCGCGCGTGGCCGAGAAACCACCGGCCGGGCAGTTTGAGGTCATCTACGATTCGATAGAGGCGCATGACTGGGGTTCGCTCTATTTCTTTGTGATGAGTTGGTTGAGGTACGATCCAGGCGTGGACGCAAGCTGACCCAACTTAAATAATGCTCGCTGCAGAGCTGTCGCGTACGCCTCCCCGGAAAGGCCCTTAGTTGCCGACGAAAGCGCGTCGTAGATCGCTTGATGATACTCTTCCGCGTGAGGTCCTACGTGTCCAACGACCGGAACACGGTTCAAACCATCCTTGAGGGTCATACCTGCCTTTTCAAAAATGGCGCTAAACCGCTCGGTCCACGGACCGCCGTTTCGCTCAGTAAAGCTCTTATCAGTTGCAATGTGGTGCCATTGAGCCTTCGCCGTCTCGATGATGTTTTTGGCTCCCTCAATCCATCGCTCCTTTAGCGCTATTGCTTCTTCCTCAATCACCGGAGCTTCTTCTTCAAAGAATTCTTCGGCTTCTACAAAGCATTGGGGGCACAGGCCGAACGGATCGGAGAGGTTGATGGGATCACCCCGGGCGAAGCCATACAGATTCACTCCGCCTGCCAGCCCTACGGGATCCTCCTGCGTAAACCTCCCAGTCTTCGGATCGTAGTACCGATTCCGCATGTACATCGCGCCCGACGCATCGAGCTGCCCCTGCGCCATGTCGCCGTACCACCCGACGACGGTTAATGCGGTCGGCCGAAGATGACTTAGCCGAAGTTCGGTTCCTGGCCACCGTACATTGGCACAGCCCGGAACTGCGAACGGTAGACCGCAGGTCGAATATTGGCCAAGCGGATTGGTCGTCACATCAACTACGCCGCGCCACGAATAGTGAAGGACGAGCGGTGTCCCATTCCGCAGCATTTCCAACGGTCGATCGATTCCGCCGGCATGCACATACATGACGCTGGCGAATTGATCTCTCACCGTACCGCTTCCACTGTTCTCAGGCGCGTCGAGATTTGCCTCGAGTTGCGTCGAAGACAGCGCATCGCCAGCGGCAGCTCGCAGCTCGTATAGCACTTGAGAGCCGTCCCACACGGTGAGCACGGTCGCGCTCGCACATTGCGCGGCAAGATTCGGATCGAGACGCGCCTGATCGGTACAATACGAATCGCGATGCGTGCGCTTCCACACTCGGCGCCCTAACGCGTCGTAGCGGTACTCCTCGAACGACCCGAAGCCAAGGCTCTTGGCGGCGCCGGTGAGCTGATTGAACGTATCGACGAAACCATCATTGACGGTTCCCCGCTCCGCCGACATGAGTCGTCCGTATGAGTCGTATCCGAAGTCGACGCGCCACGCCCCGTCAATGTGGCGGCGAACGATTTCGTTCGATTGAACCGGCGTGGACTGCCGATACACCTGCCACATCAGATTGCCCGAGGCGTCGTACGCATGCGACAGCGTGTCGAACGACGATCCACCGAGCTGACCAAACACCTGCGAAAGACGATTTGAATTCGCCTCGTACACATAGTCATACGTCTTTGGGCCCGGGCTGCTCTCGGTTCCGTCCTCACGCTTACGCACGAGGTGAGCAAATGCATCGGCCGTCATGTGGAGCGATTCGTCATCGCCCAACGAGAGGAACGACCGGATGACCGCTCCGAGTCCACTGTAAACAAAGTTTCCAGCTTGAACTCCCCCGAGTATCCCGTCTGCCGTTGCAGCTGTGGTACGCCCCGCCGCATCTCGCGCGAATGTATCGCCATGCATGAGCCCAGCCGGTCCAACCTCCACACGCCGAGCTTCGCGTCCGTCCGGATCGTAGTGGTGCGTTTCAACTACTGCGCCTGGCATCACCAGCGAGTCGAGTCGACCGGCCTGGTCATACGTGAAGCGGAACAGGTTCGATTGAGGATCCACGACACCAACCAATGCTCCCGTAAGCCCGTCGTAGCTGTACGTCACGACACTTCCGCCGAGCGTGACGTTTGATGGCTGGTCCTGATAGAGCCGGCGGCCGTCGAGATCGTAGTGATTCACGAGACCGTAGCCGTGACGCATGCTGGTCTCGGCCATATCCGCTGCGTGGACAGCCAACGAGTCTTTTTCTACGAGGCCAGCCGGCGTGTACGTGCGAGTGACTGACGCGAACGCATTCGTCGCGGATATCAGATTGCCCATCGCGTCATAGACGAATTGCTGATGATCGTCGACTGACCCAAACTTGTTGCCAATACGCGGAATCGTTCTAGTCACCATGCGATTCAGCGCGTCATAGTGCATTAGCACGGGAGAACGACCACGGTTGAACGTTGTCGTGACATTTCCTGCCGCGTCATATTCCCAAGACGCGAACTGATCGACCGGAGCGTTCGGATCGCGCTCCGTCACGCGTCGTCCCGCCCCATCGTACGTGTACTGCGTCGAGACCGTACCCACGTGCGCCGAATCGGGATCTGACCAGCGATTTACGGCGACAAGATTCCCTTCCGCGTCAAAGGAGTTCTCGAGACGCAACGCCTGGCCGCCGGCGCTGTCGGCGCTTGTTAACACGCGGTCGAGGAGATCATACGTCACTCGGCCGACACGCCATTGTGTTTGATTGGAATCGATTGGAGTTGTCGTAACATCGATCCGACCGATAGGATCGGTATGGAACGTGGTCGTAAACAGCATCGGGGATCGAGTATATGCGACATTTCCGGTCACGGACTCATATGCTATCGAGTCGACTTGCGCACTCGAATTCCCCGGTTGTTGGATCGTCGAGAGTTGGTGGTTTGCATTGTACGTGAACGTCACCCGACTCATCGCCCCGCGCCCATCCTGCTGCCACATCCGATCGCCGCTCGCAGGATCATACGCGAACGTGTTCATCACGCCCATAGGCGACACGGTCGACGTCACCCGATCCCACTTCGTATCCCACGTGTAGCGCGTGTGCGCATTCACGCCGTCGCCGAGCGGGTCTTCGTCCACCGTCTCGAGCGGGAGCGCGCGTAAGGAGTCATAGCGCGTCATCACGCGATGCCCATTTGGCTGCACGGTCGCCGTCGCGAGCGCTGGCCAGTGAGTGTCCGTGCGCTCGATCTGCGTCGCGTCGCCGTGCGCATTCACGATACGCATCGGCGCACCAAAGGCGTTCACCGCGATGCGCGTCACGACGACCGTGTCGGTGCGTGGTCCGGTGATCGTCGTCCACAGCGCCGACGTATCGACGGGCGCATGCGCGCAGGTGCTCGCACTCGCGGCTTCGGCGACGCAGAACGTCGTCGTGACGTTCTGAATGGCGGCGTCCGCCATGTCGAGCGTCGCGCCCGTCAGCGTCCCGGCGAGCGGATCGTACGAGAAGCTGGTCGTATAGTGGCGACGGTCCGTGCGTGTGCTCAACCGCCCGCCGGCGTCGTAGCTGAACGCAATACTTGTCGTGTCGGGGCCGCGAAACGACAGGATATCCGCCGAACCTGGCGCGTGGACGACTTGCACCACGCGAGGCTGACCGGGAATCGCGGCGGCGTCAACGCGACTCAACAGCGCATGCGCGTTTGCAGTATCCGAATATGTGAATGTGTAATGCTGAAACAGATTGCCCAGTGAGACGGTCGGTAGCGTAATGCCGGTGAGCAATTCCCAATTCGTGTCGTAGTGGAACGTCGTGACGTGGCCCTGCGAGTTGACGGTCGCGACGTGGCGGCCCGTGTTGTCGAAGCGGACGTACGCCCCATTTCTCAGATGGCGAGCGCAGAAACTGCCGCTGCACGTGAGCGTGTCCGGCCGATCGATCGCCGGCTGAACGGTCCACACCGAATCCACGGCGGATTGCGTGTACAGCCGCGTGCTTCCATCGGCGCCAATCCACAATTTCTGCGTTGCCGTGTAGGCGACGAGTTGCTCGAGACCGTCGAGCCACCAGCCGGCGCCGAACGGGCTATCAGTCCGATTGACGACCGCGACCATCCCCGCGTCCTGCTGCTGCAACGGTCCCGTGCTCGTTAGCGCATCCACCGCAATGGTGAAGTGGTAGGCGCCAGTCGTGAGGTGCAGTGCCTTGATGTCCACCGGAACGACGACGCGACGCACACTTTGTCCGTTCCACGACGCGTCCCACGCGAACATCTTCGTGACGGGCGTATGACCATCGATGGTGACGTGCACCGCGATCGAATCCGTCTGGTTGCCGAGTCCGATGGCGACGTCGGCCGGGAACAGGACGATGCCGTCGTGGTGCCGCGAGTCGTAGACGAGCGTGGGCGCATGGGTGCGGCCCATCGTCGTCGTCGCGGGCAGGGTATGCGCGAGTCGGAGATCGCCGCACTCGAGCGCCGCGTCGGCGCCGGCAGCGGCGGTGACACACTCGTCGCGAAGCGTCGCGGCCGCAGCGGGTAGTCGCGACGTCACCGTGATGTCCGTAATCGCGTCGAGCGTCAGCGTCACTCGACCCGTGTCGCTGGTCGCGAAGTTCGTCGCCGATGCCCCAAGGCGCATCGTACCGACGGACGACGCGGCGTTCGACGTACGCACGTGATATTCCACCGAGTCCGTCTGCTGCGGATCGAGGTGCAGCGACGCGCGATCGAGCGAGTCGCAGGTGACGATCGCCGACCCGTCGCACTCGGCCGCCGTGATGACGTCCGCCGCCCGATTGCCGCTGTTGGTGATATAGAAACGCTGATGGAAATCGCGATTGGTGCGGCTGCGCAGCGATGCGCCTTTGGGAGTGACCGCGAGAGCAGCGAACGCGCCGTTGAGCGCGAGGTTGATCGTGACGATCTGCGAGTACGACGCGAAACCGCCGGTGCCGGTCAGGAGGGCGCGAATCACGCCGGATGTGGCACCGGCGCGCACGTCGAAATGAATGCCAACGCCGACGGTCTGATCGACAAAGATGGTGATGTTCCCGCTCGGTCCGCAGTTGGAGGCGATACCGCTGCATTCGAGAATGGTCTCGTTCAGCATCACGCCGACATTGCCGGTGTTCGTGACGGCGTACGAGACGTCGTTCGACACAGCGTTCGGGAAGACGGCCTGGGTCGAGGTGATCGGCGTAACCGCGACCGCCGCGATCGACGCCCGCGTGATCCACGGGGTCGATGCAGAATCCGCGCGGACGATACCGTCCGCACCCAGGTAGCTCACCGTCAGCGTGACGCGGTCCGAGACGCCGACGATGGGCGGCGCTACCACCGTCATGATCTCAGTGGCAGTCTCGCCCGGTTGGATCGTCACGACGCTGTCGGCGTCGCGGATTGAAAACAGGCCGTCAGTATGTGGGGACAGCGTGAACGTCACTTCGGTCGAGTTGCGGTTGGTGACCGAGAATAGTGACAGGCCAACAAACGACGGATCGAGCGCGCCGACGCCGGTGAACCCGCCGTTCGTGACGAGCGGTGCGACCTCGAGCGAAGGAACGATGACGGCACGAGCCGCCGACGCCGCGATTTGTCCGCCATACGGCGACGTATATCGCGCCGCGAGCTTTACGGTGTCGGGGACATCGCGAACCGTCGGCGTGGTGTACGACACGACGGCCCGCTGCGACGCACCCGCGGCGACGCTCAACGTCGCCGGCGTCACGGTGCAGTTGCCGAACGCACCGCACGTTGGTGCAAGTGCATACGCGGCAGTGAAACTGCCGGTGTTCGTGACCGTGAACGTGTCGACCGCGGTGATTGCAGGCGCGACGCGGTGGAGGAACGACTGCGCGCGCACGGCCGGCTGAAACAACGTGAGGGGGGCGGACCACCCGATCGTGACGGAACGAGTGACCGTGTGTCCGGTGGTGTCGACCGCCGTCACATCCAGCGTCTGATCCCACGGCAGGAGCGTCACCGGGAATGTTTCGGTCCAGTGGGACGCGCAACCGGCCACCTGTCGCGTGAGGAATCCATTCGGAAGACGTTGTCCGTGCCACGTTGCGCTGACGGACGTGATCTGATCGTCCGGATCACACGCGTCGATCACGATCGTCGCGGCCGGCGAGGTAACG
This sequence comes from Gemmatimonadaceae bacterium, assembly GCA_035606695.1. Classification (NCBI taxonomy): domain Bacteria; kingdom Pseudomonadati; phylum Gemmatimonadota; class Gemmatimonadia; order Gemmatimonadales; family Gemmatimonadaceae; species Gemmatimonadaceae bacterium. The sequence continues at coordinate 142,523 of DATNEW010000029.1, read as the reverse complement.
ATCGTGCCGTTCGGCGGTGTCACCGTGATCTGCGGCGGCAGCAGCGCACCAGTCACGGCCCGGAACGATTGACTACTCGAGTCTGTCGAATACGCACTCGAGTACTTCGCTCGAGCCGCGATTGTCATTCCCGCACCAACCACTGCCGGCGACGTGTAGGTAAACGGAATCGTCGCGGTCTGCCTGGCACCGACGCTGATTGTTTGCGTCGCCGGCCCAGCGCATGATCCGGGGCACGGCACGCCTATGCTGTACTGCGCCGTATGCCATCCCGGATTCGTGATGCGGAACGTGTCCGTGACAACGGTGTTGATCGGAACACGTGTGTCTGCGTGCGGCGCGATCCCCGGTGCGTGATCGCTGGCGTCGTCGTAGAAATACCACTGCGCGTATTCGACGGGGTGAATGCCGTCCGTGACATCCAGAACGATCCAGTCAGCGCCGGAAAACGATTGCGGAAATACGACGTGCTTCGACGTCAGGCACCCAGGCACGTGCGTCACCGTCACGATCCCACCCGGTTGAACTGCACCGTTGTGCGTGAGTACCGGCGTGCCGACGGTCCCGTCCGGGTCGCACACGTCCACGACGAGCGACGTGAGATTCGTGAAGACCGACGGTGTCGCGCCGTCGCTCGACGGCGAGACGGTCATGATCGGCGGGCTGACGTCGGCGCCCACGATCTTGATGATGGCGGAGTCCGGCGGCGATGGATTGGCGACGCCGGCGGGTCCCGTGACGCGCACGACGATTTGCCCCGGTCCCGACGCACTGACGTCGTAAAAGACTGTTACTGCCTGATTCGACGCGAACACCGACGAACCGTTCGGCAGGGTGCAGTTTGTGGCCGTGCCGGTGCAGACGACGCTCAGCGCGAACGTGCCGCTCGACGTGCCGGTGTTATTGACGAACGCCTGCACCCACTGATGCGAGCCCGCGGGGAGCGTCGTCGGTGTCGTCATCTTCGGCGTCACCGACAGCACGTAGGTATCGGGCACCGAGACCGTGATGTTCTCTCCGATGGCCTTCTGAATCGTCGTACCGTGCCACGATACGAGAAAGATGAGCGTCGCACTGCTGTTCTGCGCGGCAGCTCCGTACTGCACGGGAACGCGGAGCACCTGACCCGGATTGAGCGTGACATTAAAAGTCTGCTCATCCGTGAAGTCGAAATCACCGACGGGATGTGGATCGTCGATGGGCGACCCGCTGGTTCCCGCCCAGACGGTGTAAGTGACGGGAGCGATCGCGGTGTTCCGCACCGTGAACGTGTCGACGTACGATTGCCCGGGCACGGCGAGCAGGAACGTCCGTGGCGCCGTGAGGATCGGCGTGATGTCCTGCGTATCGTCATAGCTGAGCGCCCAAGAGCCACTCGCGCCGTGTCCAGCGCCGTCCGTGACGCTCGCGGTGATGGTGTTAGCGCCGCGCCACAATGGCGGCGAGTGAAAATCCGCCTGCATCGCCGTGGCACAGTTCGCGACGGAGATCGCGTAGTACGCCGTCGGCGAAATACCAGAACCATTGAGCGTGAAGCTCGGCCCGTTCAAGGTTCCGTCCGGCGAGCAGATCGAGATGGAGAATCCGTTGATGGCTGACGTCAGTTGGACGCTGGGTGACGGAGATATCGATAGCGTGGGCGGACGAACCGACGCGGTCGTGACGGTGACAGTGCCGGAATCGTTGATGCCGGTGGACGCGTCCGTCGCACGGAGAGAGATCGTCGTCGACAACCCGAGAGCGCCCGAGACATAATTGACGCTGACGTTCGATGCGCCGCCGGGCCCGAGGGTGATCGTGGACGGCGATGCCGTGCAGCCGCTCGCGGCAAACGTCCCGCAATTGGGGACGAGGTTGAACGTCCCCGCCGATGAGCCACCGTTCGTGACGGTGAACGCCTCGCTTCTCGCGTTCGACGGAGCGATCGCCGCCGAAATGCCTTTGGGAGAGACCGCCGGGTAGCTGGGCGCGATGATCGTGGCGTCCCAAACGACTTCGTTGTCCGCGTCCAGGCTCGGATGGAGCGTGACGGCGTACGGGACACCGTCGAGCGTGAACGATACGGTGCCGCTGACTGGCGGGAACGGCTTTAGGCCGAGCTCGAAGGTGATGTAATCCGTTCCCTGGGGAGCAAGGTTGCTCAAGCCGAACGGAAAACAGAACGTGAACTGTCGCCAGTCCGTTGGCCACGTGATGACGCGGGTCTCGAGATACGGCCCGCAGCTATAGTTTGCGATTGGGACCAAAACGGCCTGATTCGTCGTGTTTCGAAATCCGACCGTCAGATACGCAACCGGCGTGGCCGGATAATCAGCATCGAAGTCTGTGTAAACGGTCGCCGAGACTGGCACGACGCGCTGCGCGCAGAGCGGTCGTGGGCGGAGACCGAGGAGTACCGCGCACACGATGAGCGCGCGTCCAAAACGAGCTGCGATGCAGGCGACCGACACAGGCGGGCTCCGGGGTGGGAGTGAGGGAGGCCACCCTTAAAAGCAATGCGCGGTCCAGGCCGGACCGCGCATGTAAATTCAGGTATTATCGATATTTAACCTGATGAAACGGCGCGCAGGGTCACCCCGATTCGCACCGATGTCGCGCGAATTCGCGCGACAAGAACGCGAATCGCACCCCTCGACACCCATCGCTTCATCGCTGAAGTAGCGGCGCCACAGGTAATCCCTCAGAAGCGGGATGCCAACCTGCATCCCGTGCGTTTGCGTCGCGACGGCGAGGCTCGTAGCCAACCGGGAGTGAAAGCCGCGTTCATCTGGAACCTTCTTTCGACTCCAGACTCAGTAGAGACCATATGCCCGCCAAGAGTGCTTCACTCATTGAAGGACGCCCTGACGCACACGGGGTCTTGTCAAACCATTCTTGCCCTCGTAGTGTCTTATAGGTAAGACCATTACCTATAAGACCATGCCCCATCCGCCGCTCGATCTCCTCCACGGTACCGTCGATCTTCTCGTGCTCCGCACCCTCGCCTGGGAGCGGATGCACGGCTACGGCATCGGCCAGTTCGTCAAGGCGCGCACCGACGGCGCCATCGCGATCGACAGCGCGGCGCTGTATCAGGCGCTCCACCGGCTCGAAAAGCGGAAGCTCGTTCGCGCTTCGTGGGGCGTCAGCGAAACCAACCGGCGCGCCCGGTTCTACGAGCTCACCGCCGCCGGCCGCACCGCGCTCAAGGCACAGTCGAGCGACCTCCGCGCGTACGTCGCGGCACTCTATCGCGTTCTCGACGCCCGCTGACCACGCGGAAAGTCATCATGCGACCCATACGACCCATTCGCTGGTTCCTTCGGCTGCCCCGGTCCGCCGCGCGCATCCGGACCGACATCGACGAGGAGATCGCGTTCGACATCGACATGCGCGCGCGCGATCTCGTCCGACAGGGCGTCGACGCGCGTGAGGCGCACGCCCGCGCCGCGCAGGAATTCGGCGACCTGGACGCCACCCGACGGTACTGTGAGGACATCGACATGCAGACTGAAGCCGACGCGCGCCGGAGCAACATGCTCGAAGACCTGCGCGCCGATCTCACGATCGCGCTCCGCGGCATGCGCCGCACGCCGGTGTTCGCGGCGGTCGTCCTGCTGACGCTGGCGCTGGGAATCGGTGCGAATACGGCCGTGTTTTCGGTCGTCCGCCGTGTATTGATCGCGCCGCTTCCGTTTCGCGCGCCCGAACAACTCTATCGTCTCTACACCACGCCCGCGGCGACCGACGGCGACAACGACAAGCTGTCGCTCGTCGAGCTTCAGGAGCTTGCGGCGCAGAGCCGGTCGCTCGCCGGCCTCACGCTCTTCGGAAGCTACCAGGGCGTCACGTACTCCGACGATCGCACGACGGATGCGTGGCAGTCCGTATCGGTCGCGCCGAGCTTCTTCGACGTGCTCGGCGTCCGCCCAGCGCTCGGTCGCACGTTCCGAAGCGATGACTTTGCCCAGGGCGCGTCACCGGTCGTGATGATCACGTATCAAATTTGGCAGCGCACGTTCGGCGGCGATCAGAAAATCGTCAATTCCAGCGTTCAGCTGAACGGCAAACCGTTCACCGTGATCGGCGTGCTCCCCGAATATTTCGTCGGGCCGACGTTCAACGCCGACATGCTCCTCCCATTCGACGTCGACGCCGGCCTGCGGCGGACGCAATTCGCCAGATCGCGTGCTTGGCGCTCCGTGGCACGGCTCAAGCCCGGAGTATCTATGGCGCAGTGGCGAAGCGAGTTGGCGATTATCCGGCAGCGCATTCAAGCCGCGCACCCGGAGATTCGGAACGCCGGTGTGGTGCTTCCCACACCGCTGCACGAAGCCATCGTCGGCGGAGCGGGATCGGTGCTGCGCCTCGTGATGGGCGGGGCGCTCATCGTGTTGCTCGCCGCATGCGCGAACATCGCCGGACTCTTTCTGTCGCGCTCGGCCGCGCGTCGCCGCGAGCTCGGCATTCGCACTGCGCTGGGCGCCGGGCGCGGACGTCTCATCCGCCAAACTCTCGCCGAAACACTTCTATATGGGATCGCCGGTGGGGCGATCGGCGTCGTGCTCGGCGCGCTTCTCAAGGCGTCGCTGCTGCGCCTGGCCGGTCCGATGCTGCCCAAGCTCGGTGAGGTTCACATAGACGCGGGCGTGCTGTTGTTCGCGCTCGGCGCATCGGTGGCCTCGGGCGTGATATTCGGGGCGGTTCCGGCACTCGCCGCGACTCGCGTCGATGTGCGCGAAACGCTCGGTGATACCGCGGCGCGTGCGTCGTCGCGTGGCGCGGCTTCCGCCCGCGCGTCGAGCGTCCTCGTGTCGGCACAGGTCGCGCTCGCCGTGGCGCTCGTGGTGGGCGCGAGTCTGTTCGTGCGGACCTTCCGGACGTTGCTGGACACGGATCTCGGATACGAGATGTCGAATCATCAGGCGGCGTTCGTTCTCAACCCCGGCCCGCAATATCGCGATCCAGGATCACGCAGCGCGTTCATCGATGCGTTCGTGCGACGCGTACGCGCGCTACCGGGCGTGACCGCCGTCGGATACACGGTGACCAACCCGTGGAATGGCTCGTGGATTTCGCCGCACTTCCAAATCGAAGGCCGATCGATGGATCAAAACGACCGGCCGAGTGCCGTGCTGGCGACCGCGTCGTCCGAGTACTTTGCCGCCATGGGAATGGCCGTGCGCACCGGCCGCGGCTTCAACGCCGGCGACTCGCCGACGAGCGCGCCTGTCGTGGTGATCAGCGAAGCGTTGGCCAAGCACTACTGGCCCAACTCGAGTCCCATCGGCGCGCGGATCCGATTGCCTGACTTCTACGCGCAAAGTCCTGGGGACACGCTGCTCTTCCGCGAGATCGTCGGTGTCGTCGCCGACGTGCGACAGGATGCGATGTCCGCTGCCTCGGCGACGATCTATTTGTCGTCCGAGCAGATACAGATTGGCGCAGGATCGTTCGTGGTCCGCACGCGCGGCGACGTCGCACCCGTACTGCCGCTGATAACCGGCGCCGCTCGCGCACTCAATTCGAAGGCGTTGATGCTCGCGCCTCGCACGCTGCGCGACGTGCTCTCCGGCATCGTGCGCCGTCAGAACGTCGCGATGACGCTGACGGGCCTGTTCGCCGTGCTCACGGTGCTGCTCGCCGGATTGGGCGTGTACGGTATCATGGCGTACAACGTGTTCTCTCGCACGCGGGAATTCGGCATTCGCTCGGCGCTCGGTGCATCGCGTGGCGCTGTGTTGAGGCTCGTCTTGCGCGCGGGCTTGGCGACGACGGCGCTCGGTCTGGTCGCCGGCGTATTGCTCGCTGCCGGGCTAGCCCAGTTCGCCGCTTCGATGCTCGCTGGCGTGACGGCACACGATCCAGCGTCATATGCGGCGGCGGTCGTAGTCGTAGGCGCTGTGGGTTTGGTAGCGTGCGCACTGCCGGCGCGCGCCGCCACGCGCGTGGAACCCGTCGAGGCATTGCGGCTGGAATGACCTGTCGCGTTCAAATCGGAGTTCACGAGCCAAGCCTTTGATCGATCGGCGCACGGGCGCGGGATCACGGTCCACTTCAATCGGCCCGGCAGAGCGATCGAGAACTGCTACGTCGAGCGCTTCAACGGCCGGCTCCGCGGCGGGTGTCTCACCGAGAGCGAGACGGGCCTGTTGCTCACACCTTCAACCGCATCCGATCGACAGGAATAGCTGGATCAAGAATAGGGGTCACGTCAGTAGACCCTCAGCGTCCGATGCAGTGCGCTGTCGACGCAGTGATGGGGCGCCGCCGTCATCATGCCGGTGGCGCCCCATCGCACGGCGAGATCGTCCGCAGCGTTCAAGGAGAATTGACGACGACCCTAAGTGAATCTGACAAGGTTTGAGAACCTTGCACGAGCTGGACAACGATTTCAGTAATGCCGGGGCGCCGTGTGAAGACAAGGCCCGACGTGCTCGCTGTTGCAATTGTCGAATCCCGGCTGATGAACCCGAGCGGCGTATCGGCGGTTAGTGGCTGTCCCGAAACGTCGCGGGCCACGACTGACAACTGCGCCGGATTCCCGGGCGCAATGAGCAGCCCTGTCTTTGGATCAGGCTGCGTGATTGCGATTGAAGCTACCAAATCAGGTGCGGTGGAGGCGCTGGACCCGCACCCGCCGAGGGTGGCGACACTCGCGACGGCGGCCGCCCCTCTGAAGACACGACCAAACACCGTCACTCCCTCGCCAACAAGGTCACCATCCACGCCGGTGTTCTACAGGACAACCGCGACGCAACGTCTACTGCGCGACGTAGACCTGGGTTTCAATCGGCGTGCTCGCTGCGGTGGTGACGTGATGTCGTACTACGAGCTGGGTCCCGCGCAACGTCGCCGTATCGACCGCGGCAAACGGAGTCAACGGCGTTAGCACGAGCGTGTCGCCGCTTCGCACGACGCGGTCAAAGCCGACGTGGCCGACAGCCACCGGGTCGCCGTTTGGATTCGCGGGCTTCGTCAGGTCATTGACCTCTGCGCTGTCGCTGCCGATGAGGACAATACTTCCCGAGACGATGGTGGAGTTTGTGGAGGGCTCGGTGAACGGCAACGGAGTGCCGTTGATCGATGACAGTGTATAGGTCGTTACCGAGAGCGGCGGAGCCGTCGCGCTACCGCAGCCCATCGCTGCCACCACCGCAATGATGGCTCTTACGTCAGTGAGAGATTTCATGGTTCGCCGTCGCGCATTTTACGCGCCGCGCGGAACGTCTGAATCGCCGAACGTGACTGCCGCCGAGGCTCCTTTGCTCGAGGCTACGGCCCCGGTTCCAGCGTGAACACCGTCACCTCCGGCGCCGCATGTATCCGCGCCGGAACGATGCTGAACCCAATTCCGCGCGTCACGTACACGGCATTCCCCGCCTGCCCGCGGTCGCGCTGCCACCCTTCGACACCCATCGCTTCATCGCTGAAGTGGTGGTGCCACAGGTAATCGCTCAGGAACGGGATGCCGAGCTGCATGCCGTGCGTGTGCGCCGCGACGGCGAAGGGTGCCTGACCGGCCGGAATCTTCACGAACGAGTCGGGATCGTGCATGAACACGATCCGCGGTGCGCTCGGCGGTACTGTGCCGAGCACGGACTCGACGTCATCGTTGTTCGCCCACTTCTCGCCGATGCCGACGAGATACAGCGAATCACCCGGCGACACCGGCGTCCCCGGCTGTGTCAGCGCGTGTGCGGCGTTGTCCATCACTTCCACGCCGGCGATCGTCAGCGCCGCGCGCACGCGGTGCGCGACGTAATTCTCCTGATTCGAGTGTTCGTTCATCAACGAATAGTCATGGTTGCCGAGCACCGCGTAGATGGGAATGCTGTCGCGAAGAATCGGCTGGAGGAGCTCGACGACTTCCTTCATCTGCTCGTCGACGCTCGAGTCGGCGTTGTACACGAAGTCGCCGGCGATCAGCACGAACGCCGGGTGCACGTCGACCACCTTCCCCACCGCTCGGCGCACGGCATCGCGGTTCGCCCACCACATTCCCACCTGCATGTCGGCGAACACGGCGAACTGCTTCCCCCGCCACGCCGCGGGCAGGCCGGGAATGCGAGCCTCTTCATTATTACGAATGACGAAACGCGGCTCGACGGCCGTCCCGTAGACGGTGATCGCCGTGAGCAGCTTCAACAGAGTCCACCACATTGCGCAACGCTCCGGTTTGAGCGCGAGCGTCGCAAGCGGCGTGCTGAATCGTTCGAGGTTTGCGGTTCGGCCGAAAACACTGCCCCGCGCCGCGGCGTGTGGGACCTATGGCTCCTTGCCGAACGCTGGCTTCGGGACGACGAACCCTCGCTGTTTCGTTGCCCTTCTACCGCTGGTCATTGACCGCGGCGCGGCCTATTCCGAGGTATCCCGGAGGTTTAGAGAATTGGAAATACGGCCGGACCACGGCAGCGGATCGGTGCATTCCCGCCACTCGCACACAACAGCTCGAGAGCGTCGAGACTCACGCGCTCAGTCATTCCGGAGTGCCGTCATCGGATCAACGCGCACGGCTCGGCGCGTCGGCGCGAAGCCGGCGATCAACGCCACCAGCAACAGAACGCCCGCAACAGCCAGCATTGTCGCGGGATCGGTAGGCGTGACTTCAAAGAGTGATTTCTGAAGCACGCGCGTAACGGCCAACGCCCCAATTAGTCCGAGCGCCAACCCAGGAACCACGAGCGCAAGCATCCGACGTGTAACGACGCGAATGACGTCCTGCGACATCGCGCCAAGCGCCACGCGAACGCCCAGCTCGTGCATCCGCGCGGCGACGTCGTACGCCAGCACGCCGTACGTTCCGACGGCGGCGAGCAACAACGCGAGCGCCGAGAAGATCGTCACGAGCTGCGTCTCGAAGCGCGAGTCGGCGATCGATGCGGAGGCGATGTCGTCCATCGACTGGACATTGCGCACGGCCACGACCGGGTTGAGCTCGTGGACGATCGCGCGCACGGTCGGCGTCAGCTCCTCCGCGGACCGTGCGGAGCGCATCACGAACGTGACGTCGTTGGAGATGAACGGCATGTCGGTGGCCTGCGACAGCGGAACGTATTGCGCGCGGTCGCGCCCCTGCGTCAGGCCCTGTTCCACGACGTCGTCGACGACGCCGACGATCGTCTTCCAATCGCCAGGCTGGGGATTTTCTTCCTCCGTGAGGCGCTGTCCAATCGCGCCGCGTCCATCGGAGGGCCAGAAACGTCGCGCGATCGAGCGGGTCACGATCGTCACCGGCAGCGACGATGCGTTGTCGGCGCTGTTGAAGTCGCGGCCGGCAAATAACCGAATCCCCATCGTGCCGAAATATTCGGGCGCGACGACGATCTTATGGACGTCGTACCCCTTGGGGACAGAGCTGATCCCGTCGATGCGGAGATCGCCGATGAGGTGGGGCGGCCTGATTGGAAGCACGTTCACGAGCGACGCCGTCCCAACTCCGGGCACCCGCCGCACGCGATCGAGGACCTGCGCCTCGAACGTGTGAAGATCGGTGGGTGTCGGAAACGCCGCGGGCGAGAGGATCGTGCGGAAAGTCACGATGCCGCTCGAGTGAAATCCGGTGTCGACCGCGCGCAGGCGCGTGAAACTCTTGAGCAGCAGTCCGGCGCCGCTCAACAGCACGATGGCCAGCGAGAGCTGTGCGACCACGAAGACGCGGCGGATCCGGTCGTGGCTTCCGGCGACCGTGCGTCCCGACGTCGAGAGCGCTTCGCGCGGATCGCGCCGCGTGCTCGCGAGCGCCGGAAAGATCCCGCACACCAAACCGGCGATGAGCGACACACCGAACGCAGCGCCAAGCACACGCCAATCCACGGTGATCTCCTGGGCACGCGGGATCCGGCCAGGGGGCGCGACTGCGATGAGCACGCGGACGCCCCACTTCGCAAGCACGATTCCCGCCGCGCCGCCAATGCAGGCGACGAGGGCACTCTCCGTCACGAGTTGTCGGACGATGCGCGCACGTCCAGCGCCGAGCGCCGCGCGGACGCCGATCTCATGCCGGCGCGTCGACGCGCGGATGAGCAGCAGGTTGACGACGTTCGCACATGCGATCAGCAGTACAAAGAACACGGCGCCACTGAAGATCCAGAGTGTGGGCTTCGCGCGCGCGACGAGCAAATCGACCATTGGACGAACGTCCGTGATGTGCGTGCCCGGCTTTTCGTCTGCCGTTGACGGCAACCGCGGGAGCATCGACGCCAACTCGCGACGCGCCGCCTCAATCGTCGTTCCAGCGGAGAGCCGAGCGATGACCGCCCGATCGATGAAATTGTTCGGTGTGGGCTTGATGGCGAGCGGCGTCCAGAACGCCACGCCGTGCGGCAGATCAAAGATCGGCGGCATCACGCCGATCACCGTGTACGCCAGGCCGTTCAACGTAATCGAGGTGCCGAGCACGGAACGCGCGCCGCCGAAGCGCTCGCGCCACAACTGGTCGCTCAATAGCACGACGTGATTGTTCCCAGGCTCTTCTTCCTCCGCCGTGAACGAGCGTCCGATGACCGGAGAGACGCCGAGGGTGGCCGGGAGACTCGCCGTGACCTGTCCTGCGTTGAGTGGCTCCGCGTCACCGTTGCCGGTGAGCGTCATCTGGCTTCCCGCAAAGGTGGCGATCGACGTGAACGCGCGCGGCGGCGTCGCCCGCAATTCGGCGAACGTGTGATCGCTCAGGTTGTGCGGGCTGTTCGGACCTGCGTCCACGGACCGATGCGAGAGCATGACCAACTGCTCGGGATGCGCGAACGGCAGCGGCGCGAGCAGCGCACCGTTCACGACGGTGAACATGGCGGTGTTGGCACCGATGCCAAGGGCAAAGGTGGCAACGGCGACCGCGGCGAACGTCGGCGAACGACGCAGACCGCGCGCCGCATACCGCGCGTCGCGAACGAATGCGTCCCACGACGCGCCGCCCCACATCTCGCGCGTCACTTCGGCGACGTGCGTCGTGTTGCCGAACTCGCGGCGCGCATTGTCGCGCGCCGCCGACGGCGATTCGCCGCGCTCGATGCGCTGGGCCGCGGCCATGTCGAGATGCGCCTGGAGCTCTTCGGCAAGCTCCATCTCACGCGCACGACGTCGCCACGGCCATGTCATGATTCGTTCTCCGCGATGGCCGGGTTCAGAATGCCGGCAATCGCCTGCGTCATCCGCTCCCACTTCGTGCGCTCGACGATGAGCCGTTTGCGCCCGGCCGCGGTGAGCCGATAGACGCGAACGCGTTGGCCTTTGTCGGACCGGTCCCACTTCGCATCGATGAGCTTGGCGCGCTCGAGACGATGCAGCGCCGGGTAGAGCGATCCGGTGTCGACCTGCAGCGTTTCGTTCGAGTGGGCGCGAATCATCTGCGCGACACCGAAGCCGTGCTGCGGTCCCCAGCGAAGCGTTTGGAGGATGATGAAGTCGAGCGTCCCCTGGAGCAGCTCGATGCGTGATTGTCCGCCGGACATTGGGTGACCCGCGCGCGAAAGGTGTAGGCGCTCTACAGCAAGCTGAAGAATGTCTACACCCTGCCGTGCCGCGCGTCAAGCGTGCTCGTGAACCGTCCCGGCTTCAATCACCGAGCGCGCGCCGAGGCGTTTCGTCATCTCCTTGATGCGTGCGACACCTTCGTCGCCGCGCGACGTAGCCTAGAGCGACTTCAGGTACTCGACGAGGTCATGCTTCTGCTGCGGGGAAAGGCCCAGCTTGAAGAATGTGTCATAGTGATTGACGACGTCGTCGAGCGTGGCGAAGCGCCCATCGTGGTAGAAGCCGCCCTTCTCCTTCACGAACAAGCCTTTGAGCGGCGTCGTGCGGTAGCGATCGTCCGGCGACCGGCTCGCCTGGAAGTCGTCGATGCCGATTTCCGCGGCGGTGTGCATCGGCCACCCCGGCTCCGCGAACAGCGGCGGAACATGACAGCGCGCGCATGTCCCCTGGCCGTTGAAGATCGCGCGGCCTCGATCGGCCGCCGCGTGGTCATAGCTGTTCTTCGGCGGCGCCGGCGCCGGAATCGACATCTGATAGTAGTGCAGCGCCGCCAGGTGCGGCGTCACTTGATCGGGCGTCGCGTTCACGTCGTACATGTGCGTCTTCTGGGCAATCGGATACTTCTTCGGATCATTCAGTCGCGGATCGTAGAAGCGTCCGCGGCCGTGCATCTGCGTCACGGCAACGTACGCGTTCCAGTGCGTGATCGAGCCCCAGCCCGTATACGTGTGGAGGTTGATCCCCTGGAGGCCGAACGCGGCCGGCAGGAGCGTCGCCGCCGACTTGCCGTCGGGCCGGAACGCCTTTCCGTCGTGGATCAACTCCGCATCGTATTTTCCCGGACCCCAGCTTCGTAACACTTTTCTGATCGTCTCCGCATCGAGCCCGAGCGCCTGCTCGAAGGGCGTGAGGCGCGGCGCCATCGCGACGATCGCGCCGACGTTGAGATCGCGGTTTGGCCAGCCGTCCAGCCGATTGCCGATGCCTTTCGTGAGCGCGTCGTTCACCGTCGAGTGACACAGCGCGCAGGTGATACCGACGCGCGTCGGCCGCAATCCGCCGTTGTCATAGAATGCTTTGACACCGACGACGGCATCCGCCTTCAGCAGCTCGAGCGTCGTCTGCACTTCGTCGAGACTCGCCGAGCCGCCGCGGATTGCGTCGGCCGTGATTTTGGGCAAGTGGTCGATATCGACTTTGAGACCGACGTCGAGCGCCTGCCGCGGCGTCAGACCGGGGCCGACGCCGCCATGGCGACTGCCGGCGATCGCCAGCTGCAACTGTAGCGTATCGCTCCAGAAATACTCGTCGCCGAACGTCTCGTGGCGAAAGACTTTCCGGCCTTCGTCGAGCATCGACGAGGCGTTGTGATCGATGTCGTCGGTGAAGCTGTTCGGTTGCGTACGAACGGCCGCGTTCTGTGGAACGCCTTGCGTGCTCAGATGCGCGCAGGCGAACATGCCTCCGGCGAATACCAAAATGCTAACGAGCGAAGCCGACAGCTTGTGCATGGGCGTACCCGGCGCGAGGTATGAACCTGACGAGCAGTGCGGCGCCTGCTTCGGCAAGGCATATACCAAGGCTGAGCTGTGGAAAAGAATTCCGCGCTGTGGCAGGGGAATTCAGACTACCTCGCGGTCCGTTTCGTCGACGCACTCGATGAGAATTACTGAAGGCCGAGCGCCGCGCGCGGGTCGAGCCTCGAGGCACGGATGGCCGGAACCAGGCACGCGAGCAGCCCGGTGACGGCAAGCACCAGCGCCGTTCCTCCATAAACTTCCGGATCCGTCGATCCAGTCTCGAACAACAACTGCGACAGCGCGCCCACGACGAACAGCGAGAGACAGGCCCCGAGTACGATGCCCGTGCCGACGAGCAAGCCGCCCCGTTTCAGGACGTCGACCAACACGTCGCCGCGGCGCGCACCCAACGCCATCCGAATGCCGAACTCCTTCGTCCGTTGCTGCATGACGTACGACACCACGCCGTAAATCCCGAGGCCGCACAACAGCAGAGCCAGAACCGCAAAGCCGGTCATCAGCAACGCCGCGTAGGTTCGGCGCTCGATCGATTGCGCGATCACCTCGCGCATGGGGCGGATGCGCTCCACCGGTTGATTGGGATAGAGCGACTGAATCCGCGCGCGCGCGCTTTCGGCCAACGAGACCGGGTCGGCCGCCGCGCCGCGAATATAGAGTTGCATCGAGTTCAACACGTGATACGTCTCGTCCTGCGTGTACGGCATGTACACGGCCGGGCCGGGACGTGCATCGACGGAGCGCTGCCGCAGGTCCGGCACAATGCCAACGATCTCACGCATGCGCGGCTCGCCGGTCGCGCGGCCGCCCAGCGACAGATAGCTCACGCCGATGCGCTTGCCGATTGGATTCTGCCCGGGGAAGAGGCGCGCCGCGCCTTCGCTGTTGATGATCACGACAGGCGGACGATCGGCGTCGTCGAGGTTCGTGAAGAACCGTCCGTGAACCAGCCCCACGCCGAGCGATTTGAAGTAGTCCGCGCTGATCCAGCACGCCTCGGTCGACGGCTCGCGGCCCGGGACATTGAGGCGGTCGGCGAACTTGATGATGGCGGTATTCACCCGCATCGACGGCATGCAATCCGAGAGCGCCGCGGACGTCGCCCCGGGAACGTTCGCCGCCGCGTCGAGCACGTTCCGCCAGAACGGATACCCTTCGCGATTATCGTAGTTGGTGCGCAGGTACGCGGTCGCCGTTTGTTCCGGCCGATATCCCAGCGGCACCGACTGGATTCGCATGAAGCTGCGCACCAGCAGCCCCGCGCACACCGTCAGCACGACCGCGCACGCGATCTCGGCGACGATCAAGCCGCCGAACGGTCGTTGTGCGCGGCCCGTCTCCGTGCGCGAGCCGCGGAATGCTCCGGCCAGGTCGAGCTTCAGCAGCGTACCCGGAATCACGGTGAATATGCCGCTGCTCAACACGACGATCGCGAGACTCACCGCGATCGCCGCGCCATTCAGCGCGAGTCCGTCCATGCGCGGGAGCGACGCGGCGGCGAATCCGCGGATCATGCCGATCGTCAACGCGCCGACAAGGAGACCCAGCACACCACCTGCTCCGCTGAGCAACACGCCTTCGACCAGGAGTTGGCGCCGAATGCGCGCGCGACTGGCGCCGAGGCCCAGCCGGACGGCGAGCTCCGGAGCTCGTTTGATGGAATGCGCGAGCAGCATCGCCGCCGTATTGAGCAGCGTCACGAGCAGCACCAGCGCCACCGCCGCCATCATGATGTCGAGCTGGCGCGCAATCGGACCAACGACCACCTCCCGCAATCCCGTCAGCTGCGCCGCCACGTCAGCCGGTTCGCCGTCGGCGCGGCGCAGGATCGCCGTCAGCTCCTGCTCGGCGACTCGTGGATCGACGCCGGGCTTCAGCCGGCCGACGACATCGAGGAACTTGTTCGCCCGCCAGTTCATGAAGTCCCAGCTCGGCTCGGTGGCGAGCTTGAGCCACAGGTCGACGTCGGAATAGAGATCCGGCATGGGTGGCATGACTCCCACGATCACCGACGGCCCGTCTTCGACGTGAATCACGCGTCCGATGACGTGCGGGTCACCACCAAGCTGGTCTTTCCAGAACTTGTATGAGACGAGGAGTGTGCTGTTGTTCAGATCGTTGAATTCGGCGGGCAGGAACGTGCGTCCCAGGAGAGGTCGAACGCCGAGGACGTCGAAGAACGCCTGCGTGGGCGACGCACAATTCACGACGCACGGTTGACCGTCGCCCGTCAACACCTCGGCGAACCGCGGAATGACCGCGGCGACACCGGTGAAGACCGTGTTCTGCGCGCGGACGTCGCGGAAGTCGGGACCGGACATGGCGCGGCGAGCGTTGCCGAGGGTCCGGGCGTGCGACGTGACCATGTAGAGCCGGTCGGCATTCGGCAACTGTATCGGCGCGATCAGCACCCGATCGAAGACGCTGAACATCGCGGCATTGAGCCCGAGCCCCACACCGAGCATCAGGACCACGACCGTCGTGAAGCCGGGACTGCGCCGAAACAGTCGAAGACCGTACCGAATGTCCTGCACGACCGATTCGACCGACGGAAACAGTTCCTGGTTTCGCGCCTCTTCCTTCAGATAGGTGCGATTGCCGAAGAGCCGCCGGGCTTCGCGCTGCACCTGTTCGGGCGGCATCCCTCGCGCAGCCAGCAGCTCGGCGCGCATGGCGAGGTGCGACTGGACCTCGGCGTCGACGTCGTCTTCGATTCGGCTGGTGCGGAAGACCGCGAACAGTCGCGTCGAGACGGACCGCAGGCGACGGATGAGGTCACGCGGCGCGTTCATCTCACGAGTACCGCAGGAGGGCGGTGACGCCCGCAACGACCTCCGCCCAGCTGCGCTCTTCGCGGGCCAGCTGCCGGCGGCCGGCGGCGGTGAGCCGGTAGTACTTCGCCCGACGGTTGTTCTCGGTGGGCTTCCATTCGGAGGCGATCCAGCCGTCCTGCTCAATGCGGCGCAGGGCCGGGTAGAGCGAGCCTTCCTGGACGCGCAGCGTGTTGCTGGAGACCTGCTGGATGTGCAGCGCGATACCAAAGCCGTGCATCTCACTCAACTGCGCGAGCGTCTTGAGGACCAGTAAGTCGAGGGTGCCCTGCAGCGCATCGTTGCGTGCCATGGCGAACACTCGACCGCCGTCCCCTAGATGTCAAGGGGAGCGTCGCCGCGCCGGGGAAGCGGCGGAACTAGTCCTCCTGCCGCGGCGTGGAAGTCTGGCCTGGGAGCCTTGAGCCGGATTAGACCACGCCCCGCGCCCCTCAATCACTGCAGAGGAGCATTGAGAGCTTCGTTTGCCCTTCTACCGCCGGTGCCTGAACGTAGCGAAGCCGGCGCGCATCATTTCGGACAGCCACGTTGCCCTTCGTTGTTGGCAGAGATGCACGCACGCGTTGGATCGATAGGGGCTCTGGCGGATCAGGGGTTCATCGCTCTTCGAGCTCACGTCATGGCTCGGCCGGTGTGGAAGCGCGCACGGTACGCCGCCGGATTCATGTGCACGCGCCGCCGAAAATGATGGCGTAGCGTCGCGACGGACCCGAACCCGCAGTCGTCCGCAATGCGTTCCACCGATCGGCGCGACGTCTCCAGCAGATCCTTCGCGCGCGCGACTCGTAAGCCGATGAGCCATTCGCCTGGGCTTACGCCGGCGGTTTCCACAAATCGGCGCGTCAGAGTGCGAGCGCTCATGTGCGCCTGTCGCGCCATACGGTCGATCGGCAGCGACTCGTGAAGATGGAGTTGCACCCAATCGAAGAGTGTCGCCAACCACGGGCGATCCTCGTCGCCAACCGGCGCCGGAATGAACTGCGCCTGTCCACCTTCGCGATGCGGCGCCATCAGCAGCCGCCGAGCGACCGCGTTTGCGACCTTGGCGCCGTGATCGCGGCGGACAAGATGCATGCACAGATCGATGCCGGCCGCGCTCCCTGCCGACGTGAGGACTGAGCCCTCGTCGACGTAGAGCACATCCGGATCGACCTGGATTTTCGGAAACGCCTGGCGAAGCAGGTGCGCGTCCCGCCAATGGGCCGTCGCGCGGCGGCCATCGAGCAACCCGGTCGCGGCGAGCACGAAGACGCCCGAGCAGATCGACGCCAGTCGCGCGCCGCGGCGATGCGCGGCGACGAGCGCATCGAGCAGTGCACGTGGCGGCGTCTCATTCAGGTCGCGCCATCCAGGAAGAATGATCGTGTCCGCCCGCTTGAGCACCTCGAGCCCAGCACGCGGTACCAGCTTGATACCCCCGGTCGCGGAAAGCGGAGGGCGCTCGGCAGCACACACGACGAACTCGTACCAGTGCGGCATCTCCGGCCGCGAGAGGCCGAAGAACTCGACCGCGATGCCGAATTCGAACGTGCAGAGGCGATCGTACACGACGGCGGCGACGACGTGTCGGCGGCGCGGCCGGTTGGCTCGTGCGGAGGCGGATTTGCGCATGGTTTCCGCGGAAAGGGGCGTGGCGGAATATTGACGATGATTGGCGTTTCAGCCACTGTCGCCGCGCGCACCGGCCGCGCAGAATGCCGGCAGTGTCCGACCGCGCATCCGCTCACACGCCACTTGGTGCCCATTCCGATGCCCACGCTTCCAACATCGTCGCCCGTCACCGATATCCCGGCCGCACCGCCGGATATCGCGCGCGAACACTTCGCTCGGCTCCTGACGCTGGAGACCGACTGCTGGGACGTGCGCGCCGCGATGCGAAGCGCGACACCCGGATTCGTGTTGCTCGACGTGCGCGGTCCGAGCGACTATACCACCGGACACCTCCCAGGCGCGATCAACCTGCCGCACCGCACGATCAACGAACGCTCATTGGCCGAGTACTCGCCCGATACGTTGTTCGTGGTCTACTGCAACGGACCGCAGTGCAATGGCGCCGATCGCGCCGCGCATCGGTTGGCGTCGCTGGGGCGGCCGGTCAAGAAAATGATCGGCGGCGTCGAAGGATGGAACGACGAAGGCTTCGACTTGGAGCAATGAGCCCCGAAAGTGGCCCCGCCGAAAAAGCACACGGGGCCAGCGGCGCTCGACTCGCTGTTCAGCCCGACATCCCCGGCAGTGAAAGGAATTCCAGAATTTGAATGTCGGCATCGCCCGGTGTGTGCAGATGCGGGTGCTGCGCGAATCGTCGCGAGACGTCGTCGATCGAGTCGCCCTGAACGATCGAGTAGCCGGTGATTCGCGACGTGCCGCGCGTCGTGCCGCTGCGGGTCACCAGCGCGACGTCTCCGAGCGGGCTTCCTCCGTCGACGAGCGCGCCCTCGTTTTGCTTCATCCAGCCCATCCACGCCGCCATACCTGCTTTCGCCTGCTCGGGCGTGGCGTTCGCCATCTGCGCGCTCGCCGAGATTGGCGACTGATACAGCACGAGAAATTTCTTCATGACGGTTGCTCCGGATCCAGTGAAAAAAAAGTACGGCCGTTCGGCCCGTCGCAGCATTCAGCCACCTAGTGGAGAAGCCGGGGGAAGCGAGGCGCCGATACGGCGCTTGTTCGTGGCGCGGACCAGTGCGACGATGAAGCACGCGCCCAGGACCGTGTGAATCACAAAGGCAGGTGCGACCGCGAGGCCGGCTCCGAGCGCCGCCGTCCGCGCCGCGACGGCGAACGAGAGCACCTGGGTCACGAGATTGCCGACCAGCACCGCGACGAGGCCTTGACCCTCCGCGCGGCGGGCAAACCAATTGATTGTGCCGAGGCCAAAGAGGGTCGCTCCGTGCGCTTGGGCGACGGTCGCCAGCATTGGGGTGAGCGCGATGCCCGTCGGCGCATAGAATTGAGTAGGCGCCAGGACCAGCATGAGACCGATCAACCACGCGAGCACGGCCGCTATCCCGAGAAACAGCTTCATGGCCCGATCCGGAGAGAGGTGGACCATTATACATACCAACTGGTATGTTAGCGCAAGTCCCTGTGGTACGAAGCCATGACGCCGCAACGAAAACCACGGAAGGTGCGGAAGGTGCGGAAGGTGCGGACGGCGCGAAGGTCCCGCGATCGGGAGGCAACGCGCGCCCGCCTGCTCGCGGCGGGATTCGACGAGGTCTACCAGCACGGATTCCAGGCCGCGAGCGTGGATGACATGCTGCGCCGGCTCGACCTGACGAAAGGCGCATTCTTCCACCACTTCGAGAGCAAGCTCGAGTTCGGCTATGCGCTCGTTGACGAAGTCGTTGCCGAGATGATTCGTGCGCAATGGGTGATGCCGCTCGCCACCGCCGACGATCCGCTGACGATCATCGGTGATGCGTTCGAGGGAGGCGCGCGAGCGCTCGCCGCGGCGCCGGTGAACCTTGGCTGCCCGCTCAACAACCTGGCGCAGGAGATGTCACCGCTCGACGACGGGTTCCGTCTTCGCACGCAACAGGTATTCGAGCTGTGGATGCAGACCTATGAGCTCGCATTGCGGCGGGGCCAGGCGAGCGGCACGGTGAGCGCCGCGATCGACCCGCAGGCTGCGGCGTTCGCGCTCGTCGCCGAGATCGAAGGCATCTTGAGTCTGTCGAAAAACTCGCAGGATCCACGTGCACTCACCATCGGCGCGCGGAACTTGAGGCGGCGCCTGGATGCCATGCGCCCGTGACGCCGCCGTCGACCGCGTAGCATCCTCCCCTTGACTTCCTATGGAAGCGTCCCCATGTTGCTTCCACATAGACTTCCTATGGAAGAATGCCAGACAACGCCAAGAACATCGAAGTTCTCCGCGGCACACTCGATCTGCTCATCCTCAAAGCAGTGAGCTGGGGCCCCACGCACGGCTACGGCGTCGCTCGCTGGATCGAGCAGGCCACCGCCGACGTCCTGCAAATCGAGGAGGGCTCGCTGTACCCCGCGCTTCACCGGCTCCAGTCCCGCGGGTGGATCGCCGCGGAATGGGGAACGTCGGAGAACAACCGGCGGGCTCGGTTCTACACGCTCACCACCAAGGGACGCGCGCAGCTGCGCGCGGAAGCGGCGACGTGGACGCGATTCGCCCGCGCCGTGTTCGCCGCCCTCGAGGCACCGCCGCATCCGGTGTGATCGCGCACGCGCCGTCATGCGTGTTTGATTATTTGAATACCTTGTTATGAGCTCTCAGAACACCTCACGTCGCACGCCGGCCTGGCGGCGCTACCTCAGCTTCTGGGGCGCCGACACCACCGCCGACGTCGACGACGAGCTCCACTTCCATCTCGAGATGCGCGCCGCCGAGTACGCGGCGCGCGGCCTGTCCCCCGACGCGGCTCGATCGCGGGCCGAGCAGCGGTTCGGCAACGTCGCCCGCGCGCGCGACGATTGTGTCGAGATCGACCGCCAACAAGCCCGTGCCGAGAGTCACATGCAAATGCTGAATGCGCTCGTTCAGGATGCGGCGTATGCGCTCCGCGTCCTTCGCCGCCAGTGGGTGCCGGCGCTCGCCGCCATCCTGTGCATGGCGGTCGGCGTCAGTGCCACGACCGCGATGTTCAGCGTCGCCGATACCATGTTGCTGCGGCCCCTGCCCTACCGGAACGGCGACCGTCTGGTGTCGATCAGCAGCTCGCGTCAGGGATCCGGGTCCGGCACCGTCAGCTCATACCTCGACTACCGCGATTGGCGCGCGTCGCAGCGTTCGTTCGACGACATGGCCGCGCTCGGCCAAACGAGCTTCGTCATGCTGCATGGCGATCCACGAAACCTCTCGGCGGCGCTCGTGAGCGCGAGCTTCTTTCCAACCTTCGGCATTTCGGCGGAGTTGGGACGTCTATTCGCGAACGCTGATGATGAAACGGGCGCGGCACCCGTGATGGTCGTCTCCGACGCATTCGCGCGCCAGGAATTCGGCGAGCCCGCGCGGGCGCTCGGCCAGAGTGTGGTCGTCAACGGCGCCGCGCGCGCGATCGTCGGCGTGATTCCCGATCAGTCGCGCTACCCGTCGCGCACCGAGGTGTGGCTGCCCATCTCCACCGGCGGCTACAGTGCGTTCAGCAACGGTGTGCTCGATCCATCTTCGCGCGGCAACCGCAATCTCGAGGTGTTCGGTGTGCTGCGGCGCGGCGTCTCGCTCGATGCCGCGCGCCGGGACCTCGCGTCGATCGCGGCGCGACTCCAGCGCGAGTGGCCGAAATCCAACGCCCAGGAAACCACGGTCATGATGCCGATGCGCGAGCGCTACGTGGGCGACGTACGCGGCAGCCTGTTCGCCGTCATGGGCGCAACGATTCTCGTGCTGCTCATCGCGTGCGCGAACGTCGCGGCGCTACAGCTCGCGCGCGCCGGCGCACGAACCCGCGAGATCGCCGTGCGTGCCGCGCTCGGCGCGAGCCGAAGCCGGATCGTTCGGCAACTGCTCACGGAGAGCCTCGTGCTGTCGCTCAGCGGTGGCGCGCTCGGCGTGGTGCTCGCGGTGTGGGCGCGCAAAGTCATTCAACGCGCCGTCGCGCCGAACACGCCCGCCTGGATGACGTTCGACATCGACGGGCGCGTGTTCGCGTTCGCGCTCGGGGTATCGGCGCTGGCCGGCATTGCGTTCGGCATCGCGCCGGCGTTGCGGCTGGCGGACATTCGCGGCGGCGCGGCGCTGCGCAACGCGACGGTCGGTACGACGCGCTCGCGGCTTCAGCGGGGGTTCGTCGTGTTCGAGATCGCGATCTCGATCATGCTCGTCGTGAGCGCGTCGCTGGCGCTGGAGAGCGTACGGCGCATTCAAAGAATTCCAATCGGCATCGACCCGGCGAACGTCGTCTCCTTTCAGATGACGCTTCAGGGCCCGCGCTACGACGACCCGCAGGCGCGCGCGCGGTTCGTGGCCGACGTCGAACGGCGATTGCGCGCACTGCCCGGCGTGGATGGCGTCGGCGCCGCCGATCGCCTGCCGATCAACGGATGCTGTTCGCAGTTCACGGCGCGCATCGAGGGCCAGGAGGCGGATGAGGGACACGCACCGCTCATCACCGGCACCATCGCGACGCCCGGATACTTCTCCGCACTACACGTGCGTCTCGTCGCCGGACGGACGTTCAACACCGGCGACGACGCGAACGCCCCGAAGGTGACGGTGATCAATCAGACGTTCGCGAACCGGTACTGGCCGCGCGGCGACGCGATCGGCCATCGCGTGAATACCGGCGTCGGCGCCGCGACGATCGTGGGGATCGTTCAAGATCTGAAACAGGCGACCATCTTCGGCGCGCCGGAGCCGCAGTTCTTTCGGCCCTATGCGGAAGATCCGTGGACGCGCGTGGCGTTCGCGATCCGGGCGCGCGGCGATCTCGCCGCGGTGGCTGCTTCGGCGCGGCAAGTCATTCGCGGTCTCGACCCGGCGATGCCGATCTTCAACGTTCAAACACTCGAACAAGTGTTCGACGACGCGACGCTCACCACTCGTTCGCTGACTCGTCTCCTCGTCGCGTTCGCGGGTATCGCGCTGTTGCTGGCCGCGACGGGTCTGTACGGTCTCATCGCATTTCTCGTCGAGCGTCGCACGCGCGAGCTTGGGCTTCGTGTCGCGCTGGGCGCGGAACCGTCGCGGGTCGCGGCGATGGTCGTGCGGCAGGCGTGCCTGCTCGCCGCCTTAGGCGCGGTGCTCGGCTTGGGCGGCGCGACACTGGCGGCGCGATGGCTTGCCGCGACGCTCTACGGTGTCACGGCGCGCGAACCGTCGGCGTACGTCGCCGCGGCGCTCATTCTCGCGGCCGCGGCGCTCGCGGCCAGTTACGGACCGGCGCGCCGTGCGAGTCGCGCCGATCCAATGGACGCGCTGCGCGCCGAGTGAGGTAGCGCCGTTGGCCGAGAGACGCGGATCACTGCGTCCGGGATGCAAGGATCACGTCGAGAAATGCGCCCTTCTCTACGTCCGACCGCCACGATGGCTCGCCGTCCTCGAGCAGCGTGACGAGAGCGGCTCCGGTGTAATACGAGCGCGGCCGAAGCTCGCGCGTCGCACCGTGCTCGCGCACATCCCGCGCGGTCGCATGGAGCAACGCAACGAGCGTATCGCGGAGTTGCGCGCTCAGGTTGTTCGCGTCGGCCTTGGGGCCCGCAGCCAACGCCGCCGTGAGTCCGACGCATTCCGCCGTGCCTTCCATATATTCCATTTGCCGCTCGGCGTCAGCCGCGGCCGCGCCCATGCGCTGAAAGCGAAGGTTCCGCAGCCGCAAAAAAGTGGCGGCGCCGGCCTTCCGAGAGGCCGCGTCATCATGCGACAGGACGCGCGCCAGTCCGTCCAGCTCGAACGCGACCGACGACGTCAACGCCGAGTCGATCGGCACCGATGCCGGCAGCTCCCGCTCCATGGAACGCGCGGCGCCCTGGAAGTGCGCGAACTGATACGCCAGATGGAACGCCTCGTGCGCGACGAGATCCGCCGTGGCCGCGGGCGACGCCAGCAAGCCAACCGATACTCCGGCGATTCGCCGATTCTCATCGAGCACGGGTTGAATCGCCTTTCCGTGACCAGGCCACGATCCGGAGCGAACGAAAATCCGTCCGTGGAGGGTGCGTGGTACAGCGTCGCACGTCAGCGGGCGAAAGCCGTCAGGCGCGAATGTCGAGACGACGATCGCGACCGTGTCGGGACGCACCAATCCGAATGCGAGAGTACTTCCAAAGCCAGGCCAGCCGCGGTCGAGCGCCGGGCGAGCGGCTTCGAGTGCGCTCGCGGTGGCAAGCATCGTCGAGTCGACTGACTCGCAAGAGATTCGACCCGGATGCGTCGCCGGCGAGCGATTCAAAAGCCCGACGATTACACTGGCGACAAGGGCTACACGCTGCGAGAGCATGAATGAACTCCGGAGGCGGGGCGCGTACGCACGCTCCCCTAGGACATCGAGGTATATACCTAGAAATCATAGGGGAGTCAATCCTCGGCGACGCGTTCTCTGACGCCTAGGAATCCTTGCGCGCCATCTGCTTCAATTGATACCCCTGCCCGCGCAACGTCACCAACGCCTCGCCGGCGCCGATCGCGGCGAGGCGCTTGCGCAGACAACACACGTACACCGCCAGCGCATTCTCCCGCTCCACGTTCGGCACCTCCTGACTCGGCCACACGCGCTCGATGAGATCGAAGCGCGTCAACGGCTGTCCCTCGGCGCCAAGAAGCACCGCGAGAAGCCGAAGCTCGGTGCGCGAAAGCGAGACACACTGCCGGCCGCGCGCCACCGTCGAGGCCAACCAATCGACGACGATCGGCTCCGCGCCGATCTGATGCCTCGTTCTCGTCAGGCCAGCGACGCGCAACCGGACCTTCGCCGCCACTCGACCGTCGCTCGACGTGAGCACGAACTCGTTCGCACCGGCGCGCAATACGTCTTCCAGGCGGCGTCCGCCGGCCGGCGACGTTTCGAGCACGGCCTCGAACGCATACTCCGCGGAATGCTTCTGCGCTCGCGATGCCGCAGGCTGGCCCCCGAGACGCCGAGGATATTCGGCAATCGATTCGGAGCTCATTTCTCCTCCGTAAGTCGTTCCACCGCGAAGATAGGATTGGCGCCGCGGCCGCACCGTTACACAGCGTGCAATCGCATGCAATCGCGTGCGGAACGTACGGGACTCAGCCGTTTGTCTCGATCGCCGATGTTTACGGAAGTCTTACAGGTCCGCGAGATGCGCTCGATGCGCGTCGAGCTTGCTCTGGAGGATCTTTAGAAGACACTCAAGGCCGCCGCGCTCGCGCAGCTCGGTCGCGGTAAGACGCGTGTATCGCTTGAGCGTATTCCTGAGCGCCGTGTCGGACGGAAATCCGAGATCCCGCGCGATCGTGTCCACGCTGCAGCGCGTCGTCTCCAGATAGTAGGCGACGAGCGCCAGCCGGCACCACACCAGCAATTCGGCCGGCTTGTAGAAGCGCGCGAGCTGGCACCAGTTGTAGAGCGTCTTGCGATGCACGCCGACGCGCGCCGCCAGCGCGGGCACCGAGGTGATCTCGGCGGGATCGGAAAGGATGGCTTCGGCGAAGCGCGCGAGGCGCGCCGGTATCGTCTTCGCGAGACGGCTCACGACCCAGCGGGTGGTGCATCCGTTGCGGGCCGTCGTGATCGCGGCGAGCAGCGCGGCGCCCTGATCGTTGTAGCCGCGAATGATGATTTCGTGAACGCCCGCTTCGGTGAGCGACGGGATGGTCGAGAACTCCGACGTGCTGGGCCCGAGAAACACGACGATGGGAAGTTGCGGGCGAACGCTGCGCACGCGGCGAATGATTCCTTCGGTGCGCGGGAGCTGAGTTCCGAGCGCCAGCAAATCGAGCGGATCGACGTGATCGTCGAGCAGCTCGAAGATCTCCTCGGGCGAGGCCAGCGCGACGACGCGCGCCGCACCGCGCGTCGCGTCGGCCAGACGGGCCCGCTGCACGGGATCCAAGCCGCACGCGATGACGCGGCGCGGATCTTCGACAGAGCGTGGTACGCTGTGTAACCCGGCGCCACGAGGCATAACCAGTCAGGCCGCGCGCGAGCAATAAATAGCCAGCTCCCCGATGACGGAGCGACCTATGAAATCGCAGATGAAGCCCTGGTGCCGCGCGGTGATTGCGACGGCCGTACTCTCAGTCCTGGCCGCGTGCAGTTCGAGTCCCACGTCGCCTGAGCCGAGGCGGGTGGCGCACATCGCGCAGCCGACGGTGGCGGCGCAGCCGGATGATTTGCCACCCGACGAGCCGTGTGCGTCGGGTTGGACGGAAATCGAAGGCAAGTGGGTTTGCGAAAACGGCATCTAGCCGAACACCGCGGGCTCGCCTGCCGTGACGACATGTTTCGGCAGGCGAGGCTGCGGTTGATTGTCGAAGTAGCGAACGATGCGCGTTGAGGCTGCGGCGCGTTTTGGATTCGTTCCAGTAATGCCCCTCGGTTCGGCCTTGACGCTCAACTCGTTGTAGCCTCGTGCTTCGGCAAGTGCGAACGCTTCGTCGCGAAACGCATCTGCACGCTCGACAGAGCCGATTTCGCGCAGCGTTTCGGCGCACTCGAGGAGCGCCTGGGCAAACGCAAAGCGCGACGCGGGCGTCTTTCGGAATCGCTCGACTTCACCCGCTGCCCAGCGTACGTCGTTGGGTTGCGGCGGGCGCAGCCGAGCGGCCGCGGACGCAAAGCCGCTGAGCGCAGGAAGAATCACTCGCGCGGGATGGGGCCCGCTGAGTAGCTGCGCGAACGCGACATAGGCCGCCGGCGGCTCACCCAGGCGCAACAGCAATTCACCGAGTGCCACGAGACTCGTTGCTTCGCCGACAGGGTCGTTGTGCGCAGCGCGATACATCTGCCACGCGCTCGCGAGCGCTTCGTCGTAACGGTGCAATTGAGCCGCAGCCATCATCAACCCAGTCGAAGCCCGCCGACGCAATTGCGGTGCACCACACTCCATAGCGAAGCTCGCAGCGCGCCGCGCCTGACGGAGCATTTCCGGATAATTACCGCGCAACTGCGCCACCGCCCCGAGTCCAAGCGACGAGCGCGCGAGCAGCTCGGCGCTCCCCAACTTTCTGGCGACCCGCTCGAGCTCCAGGTATCGCTCCACCGCGAGATCGTGCTCGCCGAAGTAGTGCGTGAGCCGCGCCCGCGCCGCATCCAATCGTCCGCGCTGCAGCGGCGTCAGCGACGCCTTCGTCGCGAGCGCGCCCTCGACCAGCGCCAGAGCCAGGTGACTCGTCCCCGCCTCGTGCATCGCGATCGACAGGAGCACGATCGCATCCATTCGCCGCGGCGCCGCACGCCACTCCAGCCGCGACAGGCGCCGCACTTCCTCCTCGCCGAAACACGTCCGCGCCAGATCGTCGGCTTGCCGCATGAGCCGCCGCTCCTCGCGTTGCGGCACCCGCGCGGCATGCGTCACGAGCGTCACGGTCGCCACCCACTCGCCATCCATCGACGAGAAGGCCTCGGTGCGGTTTGCCCGATCCAACCGGTAGGCTTCCGTGGCGCTCGGCATCATCCAGTTAATCGTGATCGCGAGAAACGCGTAAGGGGGTTACATATTGTGCAATTCCCCGGACGGCCATGGCGCAAATGACCCTATGACCCGGAGCATCGCGACTTGACGCCCGTCGACGCCGCCGCGATCGTCGGCACCGCCAGCGGGTTCATCACCGTGTCCTCGTTCGTGCCGCAGGTGTGGCGCGTGTGGCGCACGAAGCGAACGCGCGACCTCTCGCTCGGAACGTGCGCGCTGCTGGTGATTCAGTCGGCCGGCTGGACGACGTATGGATTACTGCTCGGCCAACCGCCGATCATCTGGACGAACACCTGCGTGCTGCTGTTGACGCTCATCATCCTCGGCGCCAAGGTGCGGCACGGGTGACCCTGGCTACCGGCGCCCCGCCGCGAGCGCCGCGTCGAGCAGCTTCACCAGCGAGTCGCGCTCGATGCGAAAGCGCTGGCTGTCGTTGAGCTGCACGAGCTCCGTCAACAGCCGGCGGATGACGAGCTCCGATTGTCCAGCCGAGGGAACCACCAGGTAACGCGGGCGCGGCGCGTCCGAGTTCAAGGATTCGAGCACTGTTTGCGCGACGTCGTCGGGCGGCGGATCGCGATCGAATGAGCGCAAGCCGTTGATGGTGCCGCGCATCTGCGCCGCGAACGGAGAGGTCGCGAAGTTCGACGTGTCGACGCGGCTCGCCGCGCTGTGGCCGATATTCGTGCGATAGTTTCCCGGCTCGATCACACTCACACGAACGCCGAGTC
Organism: Gemmatimonadaceae bacterium; assembly: GCA_035606695.1. Lineage (NCBI taxonomy): Bacteria > Pseudomonadati > Gemmatimonadota > Gemmatimonadia > Gemmatimonadales > Gemmatimonadaceae > Gemmatimonadaceae bacterium. The sequence goes on along the minus strand of DATNEW010000029.1, from coordinate 114,896 downwards.
GCGAGAGCTCGCCGGCGAGCGCGTCGCTGTACGCTTCGATGCCGTGCTTCGTCATGCTGTACAAGCCAATGGTGGGCTGCGCGACGATGCCGTTCAACGAGCCGATGTTGATCACGCGCCCCTTCGACTCGATCAAGAGCGGCGCGAACGCTTTCGTGATGCGGAAGGGCCCGAGGAGATTCACGTTCATGATGTCGCCGGCTTCCTTCTCGGTCGCTTCGACGAGCGGCGAGATCACGAGAATGCCGGCGTTGTTGACGACGCCATAGAGGCCCTTGCCCGATTGCCGAACCGTTTGCACGGCGGCGGCGATGTCGCTGGCGGACGTCACGTCGAGGCGCACCGCCTTGACGTTCGCGATCGCATCGAGGTCCGCGAGCTCCTGCGGCGTGCGGCCGCCGGCGAAGACGAAGAAACCGTTGGAGGCGAGGCGCTCGGTGATCGCGCGGCCGATGCCGCTGCTCGCGCCGGTGACCAGCACCGCCTTTGGCGCCGGTGCCTGCGCACCAGCGGTCGCACCCGCGAGACCAGCGAAAAGCACCAGTGAGTCAATGCGCATGATGATCGACAGCCTCGATGTGTAAGCGATGTAAGCGCCGTGCAAGGTCAGACGGGACGAACCGCGATCAATGAAGTAAGAGGCAGTGTAATCGACGCGCAACGGTTCGTGCCGCGTCAACCATTCCTCGCGACCGTGTGTCCAATTCGAGAACACTCATGACTCGTTCTCCACTCACCCGCGAGGATCCCGATGACGCGCGTTTCATCCCTGAGCATCGCGATCGGAATGTTGATCGCGCTCGGCTGCGGTGCCGACAACAGCGCCACCGGCGTGTCGAATGAGCGCTCGTCGTTCTCGGTGAGCACCACCGGTGACCGCCGCGACTCGATCGGCGGATTCACGTTCACTCAGTTCATGCCCGCCGGCTGGAGCGAAGTGTCGAACGGCGGCGCGACGCGATATGTCAGCGACGTGACGCTGCTCTCGCTCGCGTCCCTGGACTTGACCAAACCGACCGTTGGTCTCGGACTACTCGGCAGCGCGCGCGCGGAAACGTATCAGGTGCGTGTCGTCGGCACGTCCGTCGACGCGCGGCCACAGTTCTACGCGAGCTATTCCGTGCCCAACGCTGACGGGTCGAGGGTGGTGTACGCCGCGACCAGTGGAATCGTCGTCGTGACGAGCGTATCGAACGGCGTGATCAAGGGAACGTTCACGTTCCACGCCGGACAGTCGACGACGTGGCCGGCGAACATCGCGCCCGGGACGACCGTCTCGTCGGTGCCCGCAAGTCTCGACGCCAGCGGATCGTTCGTCGCGCGGGCGCCGTAGCCGACGCTCGCCTTGCACGCAACTACATGCCGAGCCAGTAGCTGATCTTCAACACGAAGATGTTGTCGGCGGGCGCGGCGAACAGCGCGCTGCGGTCGCGGCCGAATTCCAGGTCGCCGACCGGCGCCGTGCCGCTGCGCGTTTGCGTCCACACGAGATACGCCGTCGATCCCGGACGCCACTCCCAGCGTAGCACACCGGTGCCGCGCAACGAGCGGAAGTTGAAGTCGGGATTGTCCACGGTGAACGGCGCGGCCGGCCCTGCGCCGTCGGGATCGATGCGATAGCCCGTCACGTTGCCCGTATTGTCAAGCACCGGCGTGCTCGTGCCGGCATCGCGTCCGTAGACGATGCGCTGCTGCGCTCTTGGGCGCGCGAACTCCTCGAAGTTGGAATAGTGTCCGCTCGCGATGAGCGGCTGCGCGAACAGGTCGAGCGACAGCGACGGTGTGAAGGTCACACCCGCGCGGAGCGTCATCGAGAGCTGGCGCTGATCGAGCCGGGAGAACACGTAACGATTCCCAAAGAACGCGTGCGCCGTGGTGTCGGCAATCGACGTTACGAATTGCGTGGTCGTCACGGCCGTGTTGTATCCCGGGCCGGCTGTTATCTGCACGTTCGACGCAGGATTGAACGTGAAGCTCGGGCTCCAGTTGGTGCTGAACGCCCCGTCGTCGTCGCGCGTCACCGTCGTGTTGAAGTTGAGCACGACCGCGCGGCGCGTGTCGCTGCCGACTTCCAGCAGCGCAATGTTCGTCCCCGGAGTGACCACCGCCGGACCGCCGCGGAGCAACTTGTCGGCGATCGCCGCCGCATTGCGCTCGACGAGCGCGAGCACGTTCCAATAGCTGCTGAGCGTCGTCGAAAGGAGCGTGGTGAAGTCGCGCTGCGTGACGTCGCCCTCGTAATTCCAATACTGTTCTCCGCCGACCATCGCCGTGAGGTTCTGATACCAACGCGTCGGTGTCGTGTACTGCCGGCCAATCGTTCCGTTCAACCAGCGAAAGTCCGTGCGCTGCATGAAGCCGAGATCGTTGGTCTCATACCCGGGACTCATGGCCGCGGCGTTGAGATCGCCGGTCCAGTTGCCGCCATCCTTCGCGAATCGCGCGATGCTGCCGTAGCCGCCGAGCGAGGTCGCGAGCGGATCGTATGAGTCGGTGAACAACCCGTCGTGAACGACGCCGCGATCGGGCCGCTGGAGATATCGTGCCGACGAACGCTCGACTCGTGAGATGGCGTTCGAATCGCCGGCCACGCGCGACGCCGACACCGCGGCGTAAAAGTGAAAGGCGTGCTGCGCCCAGTACGCATCGACGTCGGCGCCGGCGGTCTGCGCGGACCGCGGAAGCAGTTGCGCGAGCCCGGTATTCTCGATGCGACGATCCACCGACGTCGCGATGCCGCCAACCACGAGATTGCCGCCGCGGAAGTCGCGCTTCACACGCCCGACAAAATCGTTCGTCGCTGGCTCGACGGGCAGCGAGGTCGTGCTGCCGTCGGCCAGCTGAACGTCGGCCGTGGCGCGCTGCGTCACGGCGTCGATCGCGGCCATCGTGAACCCACTCTTCGTGCGGCCCGTCAACTTCGCGGCGCCAAGAATGGTGGTGTTCTCGGGAACGTTGTCGAATTGGCCCGCGTCATCGGCGAGACTCGCACCCTCGGGCGCGCGGCCGATCCGGCGGCTGTAATACGGAAACAGGCCGAATCCGCAATTGATGTGACACCCGGGCTGGCCGAATGCGAAAATGTCGTTGCCTTCGACGAAGAACGGACGCTTCTCCTGAAAAAACGTCTCGACCGCCGACAGGTTGACGACCGCGGGATCGACTTCGACCTGGCCGAAGTCGGGATTCACGGTTGCCGCGAGCGTGAAGCTGCTGGTGAGCAGCAGCTTGAGATCGCCGCCGAAGCGCATGTCGTTCTGACGCGGATGAAAGAACGGACTGTGTGGATCGCCCGACGACAACCGTTCCGCGCGCGTCACCGCATACGGCAGAAACTCGGCGCGCTCCGGCGCGCGCCGAATGCGCAGCCCGGTGAGATCACCAAAGTATGATGCGCCGCCGGCTTCCTTCTGGCTCCAGTACGCCCAGAGATCGCGCTCCTGCGTGCGCTGCTCGATGCGCGTGACGTTCAAGCCCCAGGTCTGAATCGAGTCATGCGAGAAATGGAGCTGGCTGAATGGAATGCGCAGCTCGGCCGTCCACCCGAGTGAGTCGATCGTGGTCGCGGCTTCCCATACCGGATCCCAGGACCGGTCGACGTCGGTGGCATCGCCGCGCCAGCCAGCGGGGTTGATGTCGAACTCCACGGAATGCAGCCGATCGTGATACGTGTCGAAATCCACGCGCAGGATGTCGCTCTGCACGTCGTCGTCGCGGCGGGCGAGACGGCTGCTCACGCCGGCGCGGCCGCGCGAGTCGTACATGCGCGCGCCGACGTAGATGGCGTCGTCGTCGTACACGAAGCGCACTTCGGTGCGTTCGGTGGCGCGTTCGCCGTCGTTCGGCCTTTGTTGCGTGAAGACCCTCGCCACGGGAGCCGCGGCCCACGCCTCGTCATTGAGCTTGCCATCGAGGACGATGGGAGCCGCGGCGCGCACGGCGACCGCGGTGGGTCGCTGCCGGACCGCCGGCGCTCCTTGCGCGAGCGCCGTTGCGCCCACACCCACGATGAGCGCGCCGGTCGCGAGCGGGATCGGTGCGAAAAGTCTAATCACGTCGAGTAGTTAAGAAGTCTGAGCGCCGACGCCCGAGCGACGGGGAGCGCCGCTTGCGACGTGTCGTTCAACGAAGCCAACCGAACCGATCCTTCCGACCGAGTGAACGATGCCATCGCGCTTTATTTACGGCCGTAGTCTAACTCTTGTTTCCGCGCTCGTGTTCGCCGGCGCGTGCTCGCACAACGGCGGTCCGGCTGCCAACACGATGGCGGCGCCCGTCGATGTACCCGCCGACCTTCGGATGGTGGCAGGCGATTCAACCTGGGTACACCGCGGCCCCGGATACGAGCTCATCGCGCGCACACGCCGTGAGCTCGGCTACGTACAACCCACGATCGAACGCGAGGTCGCGAATTTCAGAAGCGTGTTTCCGGGTGACACGACAACGTTGATCGCGACGGTCCGCCCTGCTCCGGTGACCGGCCAGCCGTTCGTGTCGGCGCCGCCAACGCCGTCGACCTATCCGACCGCGGTCGATCTCGTTCTGCCGAATCCGTCAGCGAAACGCGACGAACGCGCCGGTCTCGGACCAATGCCTCCGACCGACATTCATCTCGCCGTCGCACGTGCATGGCTTGGGCTTCACGCCGCGCGCGTCACCGGCGTGCCAACTGGCGGCGCACCACGCAGCGGCGACGCCGACGATGCGCGCGTGCCTGCTTGGGCCGAGTCGATGATTCCCACGTTGGGTGTGGATTCGACATATGCGCGTTCGCTCGCGCTCGTGACGACGCACACCGAGGAGCTCATTCCGCTCACGCGCTACTTCGGCATGTCGTATCCGTACTTCCTGCCGAACGTCGCGAGCCGTGGAAATTCTCAAGGCGGTGACACGCGGGGCGGCGGCGGCGGACGTGGTGGCATGGGAGGCATGGGAGGCATGGGCGGCCGCGGTGGAATGGGTGGCCGCGGCGGGATGCGCGGTGGCGAGCGTGGTGGTGAGCGCGGAAGTGGTTCGGATTCACGCGGCGCCGGCATCTCACCGCGCGCACTGTTCGACGCGCAGTCGGCGGTGCTCGGGAAGTATCTGTTCCAGTCGCGCAACGGCGACGCGCTCATCGCATCGCTCGTCGATGCGCAGATCGCGGCGAAGCCGCTCGACGACGTGCTCGCCGCGCATGGAATGAAGAGCGTGTCCGATCTCGAGTCCGCGTGGCGCTTGTGGATTGCGCAACAGGCGGGGCCGGCGACAGGACGCTGACGCTCGAATGAACGACACGGGTCTTTCATCGCCCATCGCCCATCACCCATCGCGTGTCCGAATTCGGACGCATCGTCCCATGTCAGGACATCTCACGTCATCGCCGGGCCGGTGCAGATCAGCGTAAGTCCTTGAATCGATGAGCCTTCGCGCGAGACGCCAAGGGCACGCTTGTTCCTAAGCAGCGCCGCACTCCAACTCGGCCCGGCCATGCTCACGTTGATCGCGGACATCCGATACGCCGCGCGCAAGCTCCTCAGCGCTCCCGGCTTCACGACCATCGCCGTCCTCACGCTCACACTCGCGATCGGCGCATCGACCGCGCTGTTCAGCATCGTGAACAGCGTCGTCCTCAATGCTCTGCCCTACGCGCATCCCGAACGTTTGGTCGTTCTTGCCTCGACGTCGCCCACGGGCGCGCACATGCCCGCGTCGCCGCGAGACCTGATCGACTATCGCGACCAAAGCGGAATGTTCAGCGACGTCGCGGGGATCGACGCGGGAGAGAACGCAACGCTCACACGTCCCGGCTCACCGGCGATTCGCCTTGGCGAAGCGCGCGTTGGCGCGACGCTGTTCCGCGTACTCGGCGTGCAGCCCGCGTTCGGCCGATTCTTCGCCGCCGGCGAGGATTCCGCGAACGCCGCCAAAGTCGTCGTGCTCTCGAATCTCGCGTGGCATCGCTACTTCGGCGGCGACACGAGCATCGTCGGACAATCGGTGACGCTCGACGGCGAGCAGTATCGCGTCGTCGGCATCGCGAAGCACGGCTTGGACTATCCGCAGAGTCCCGACATCTGGGTTCCGCTCGTATGGCGCTCATTCGAGGTTGGCGACGCCGCCCGCGGGTATCATGCGACCGTCGGTGCCGCGCGACTCAGGGATGGTGTGACGATCGAGGCGGCGCAGGGCCGGCTCACGCAAATCGCGGCGCGCCTGGCCGAGGAGTTTCCATCGACGAATGCGAAGATCGGCGCGCTCGTGTCGCCGCTGCAACATCAGATCGTCGGCGACGTGAGCCGTGCGCTCTGGCCCATGCTCGGTGCGGTGCTCGTGGTGCTGCTGATTGCGTGCACCAACATCGCGAATCTCCTGCTGGTGCGCGCCACCGCGCGCGAGCCGGAAATCGCCGTGCGAACCGCGCTCGGCGCGGAGCGCACGCGCATCGTTCGGCAGCTCATCACGGAGAGCATGCTGCTGTGGATCGCCGGCGCCCTGTTCGGAACGCTGGTCGCGACGTGGCTGCTGAGCGCCGTGTCGGCGCTCGGACCTCGCGACCTGCCGAGGCTCGACGAGATCGCGATCGACGGCCGGGTGCTCGCGTTCGCGTTTGTAATTACCGTAATAACAGGCCTCGCATTCGGCCTCGTGCCCGCGATTCAGGCCGCGCGCACCGACGTCGCGCAGCTGATTCGCGCCTCGGGTCGCGTGCGTGGACGTCGCGGCGCCAACCGCGCACGCTCGGCATTCGTGCTCGCGGAAGTCGCGCTCGCGACGGTTCTGCTCGTCGGCGCCGCGCTCCTGATTCGCAGCTTCGAGCGCCTCGTGCACGTCGACCCGGGTTTCCGTTCGTCTCATCTCGTGGTTGCGGACGTTGCGCTCACGGGCGGCCGATATCGACACGACGCCGGCAACATCGCGTACGCGAACGACGTTCTGGCACGGCTAGCCGCCATCCCGGGCGTGCAACACGTTGCGGTTGCCGCCGACCGCCCGCTCGATCCCGATGGGCCGTTTGGTGCATCGACATCGTTCACCGTCGACGATGCACCCAAGCCCAAGCCCGGCACGGAGCCGGACTCGCGTCTGTTACCGGTGTCGCCGAGCTATTTCACGACGGTGGGCATGACGCTCGTGCGCGGACGGTTCTTCACCGATGCCGAGAATCGGCTCGACGCACCGCCGGTGGTCGTGATCGACGACGAGTTGGCGCGCCGCTACTTCCCGAATGAGAATCCCATCGGCAAGCATCTCACGTACGGCTTGTCGCACAGCACCACCGGTGAGCCTGGCGATACGATACGCATGCGCGGCGAGATCGTCGGCATCGTCAAGCACGCAGTCCATGAGAAGTTGGGCGAGAAAGCGCAGCCCTCGACGTATTTCCCGTATGTCACGGCGCCGTTCGGCGCCACGTTCGTGGTGCGCACCGAGCGTGATCCCGCGACCGTCGAAGCGGACATCGGCACCGCGCTGCGCGCGCAGGACCCGAACGTTTCTATCTATGAGCTGGGGACAATGGACGACGCGGTCTCGGTCTCGGTCGCGCAGCCGCGGTTCTATACGTTGCTGCTGGGCGCGTTCGCCGGTCTCGCGCTGTTGCTCGCCGCGCTCGGGGTGTTCGGCGTGATGTCGTTCATCGTCGGCCAGCGTACGCGCGAGTTCGGCATTCGCATCGCGCTCGGCGCCACCGTGGGCGACCTGGTTCACTCGGTTGTGCGCGAGGGATTGGGGCTGGCGCTGAGCGGCATCGCGGTCGGTGCCGTGATCTCGGCCGGGTTGACGCGCGTTATTAGAGACCTCTTATACGGCACCGGCGCGCTCGATCTCACGGCGTTCGTCGCGGCGTCGGCGGTTCTGGCCGCGGCGGCGGCGCTGGCGGCGTGGCTGCCGGCCAGACGCGCGGCGCGTGTCGACCCCATGCAGGCGATGCGCGCCGAGTGAGCCGGCGCGCATCGTAGGAGCGGTGCTGTGCCGGCGGCTATCGCACCTGGACCGGCTGCGTCGCCTTGACCGTCGCGGTGGAACCGGCCGGGATCGTCGCGGGTGTAGTACCGCTGCTCGTTCCCATGGAAATCACGGTGCCCGCCGCGGCGCCGAGCAGTCCGCCCGTAATGATCTTGCTCAATTCACCGCCGCTGAGCACGGCACCGAGGACTGCGCCCGCTGCCGCGCCCGTCACCGCGTTGCGCGTCGTGCTCGACGCGATGCTCCGCGGGTTGCTCACGGTGACGTCCGAGATCGCGCCCGTGAACGGATACGTGCGGCCGTTCAGGCTGATTCTGTCGAAGTTCAAGCGGATGACGTTCTGCTCGGTCGGCATCGACGCGACGTGCACGCCAGTCACGTGACCGTAGAGCGTCGCGCCGGCGGGCACGGCGATCGTGTTGTCGCTGGCATACACGGCGTTGACCACGGTCCCGCTGAAGCTGTCGCCTTCGTGACTCGCGGTCGAGATGGCTTGATCGAAGCGCACGGTCATCGTCGTGCCGACCGGCAAATAGTTGCGATTATCGGGCGTCACCGACGCGACGTCGCCGCCGGCGGTGGCTCGAGTTCCACTCGCGCACGCGCCGACGGCACAGAGCGTCGCGATGGCGAGAATCGTAGTGCGGATCATCGGGCCTCCTGAATTGACGATGATACTGACAACGCTCAGAGGAATCGCAAACCGTGCGCCCCCAATGGTCTCGATCGCGTGTTTTCCGGAACGCTTGCCTCACTTGACGCGTATCACGGATGGCCGTTCTTTCCCCGCCGATGACCAAGCCGAACAGACCCAGCAACGACAATTGGCTCAAGAGCAATCTCGCCGCGCTCGGATCCGCGGCGGTGATTGGCGTGTACGCGGCGGGATACGTGAAAACCGAGGCCGCCGCGGCGCGCGTTTCCGATGACGTTACGCCACGGCGGCCCGTCGCCCGCGCGCCGATCTCGCCGGTGCCGATCGCGAGCACGCCGACGCCAATTTCGACGCCAACGTCAACACCGCATTCTGATTCACCTCGTCATTTACCGCGCGCGAACGCTGCCGCAACGACGACGAAGCCCGCGAAACGCGATTCGATTGTTGTAGTGCCGGCAGCCGCTGCGGCAGCTTCGGTCGACACCGCCGCGCCGACAACGCCGCCGCCAATACAGCAACAACAGCAACAACAGCAACAGCAACAAGCACAACAACCTCAGCCAGCCGCCGATACCACCCACGTCGCCGGCTACAAGGACGGCGTCTTCTCCGGCTGGGGCACCTCGCGGCACGGCGACATCGAAGCAACCGTCGAGATCAAAGGCGGCAAAATCGTCCAGGCCATGATCACGCAGTGTCTCACGCGCTACTCGTGCTCGTGGATCTCGGCGCTGCCGCCGCAAGTGATCGAGCGCCAGAGCGCCGAAGTCGACTATGTCTCAGGGGCCACGCAGAGCACCAACGCGTTCTACGGTGCCGTGGTGCAGGCGCTCACCAAGGCGAAGTGACGAGCCTCGCGCAGACGACGACGGCGATGGGCACCGTCGTCACCATTCAGATCGTCGGACATGATGCATCACCCGCGGAAGAGCGCGAGCGCGCCGAGTATGTGCGCCGGGCGTTCGAGTGGTTCACGCGCGTGGAGCAGCGCTGCTCGCGATTCGATCCGACCTCCGAGCTCCGGCGCCTCTGCGACGGCGTCGGCCAGGTCGTCGAAGTCAGCGATATTCTGTTCGAGACGACCCGCTTCGCGCTTGCTCTCGCGAAAGAGACCGGCGGCGCGTTCGATCCCACGCTCGGCGCGTACGATTCCGTGATCCTCGACGCCGACGCGCGCACGCTCACCCTCGAGCGCCCCGTCACCATCGACCTCGGCGCGGTCGCGAAGGGATTCGCCGTCGACATGGCCGCGCGCGAGCTCGCGCCACTCGGTAATTTCGCGATCGACGCCGGCGGCGATCTGTATCTCGCCGGCACCAACATGGACGGCGCGCCATGGTCGGTGGGCATTCGGCATCCGCGCACGGAAGGCGAGCTGTTGACGACGATCGCCGTGACCGATACCGCCGTCTGCACCTCGGGCGACTACGAGCGCGGCCAGCACATTCTCGATGCGCGTCGCAACGCGCCCGCGCAAGGCATAGCAAGCGTCACCACCATCGCGCCGCTCGCCATGGTCGCCGATGCACTCGGCACCGCCGCCTTCGTCCTCGGCGTCGAGCGTGGCATCGAGCTGCTCGAGCGCCACGGCGTCGAAGGGTTGATCGTGACGACTGAGCTCGAGGAATTCCGCACGCGCGGGGGCCGGTATCTCACGGCGGCTTAGCGTGCGTTTCAAGACCTGTCGTCATCCCGAGCGAAGCGAGGGATCTACCCTGCTTGGTAGAGGGACGTCACTCTTCCGAGATGAAAGATTCCTCGCCGTCGGCTCGGAATGACAGGCGTTTGAATCGCGCACTCAGGCGATTCTTTCGCGCGCCCAAGGGACAGCTCATCATCCTGCTCGCGGTGCTCACGATCGTCGCGGCGATCGGTGAAGGCGTCCGACAAGTGACTCCCGTTCTCGTCGCGTCGGTTGCCGCCGCGATGATCGTCGACGCGCCGATCCTTCGGGTTCGCAGCGGCAAGTGGAAGTTTCCCGACGGCGCGCTGCTGACCGGTCTCTTCGTCGCCGGCATACTCAGCCCGCATGAGCCGTGGTACGTCGCCGCGATCACCGCCGTCGCCGCCGTGCTGAGCAAATGGGTCGCGCGCGTCGGACACGCGAACGTGTTCAATCCCGCGGCGCTCGGCCTCGTGGCGACGTTCTACATCTTTGATACCGGCCAGAGTTGGTGGGGCGCGCTGCCCGATCTCCCGATGATCGCCATCGTGCTGCTCTTCGCCACCGGCGTTTACGTCGCGCGACACGTCGGCAAGATACCGGCGGCGCTCACCTTCCTCGGCGTCTACTATGCGTTGTTCACACTCAGCGCGTTCGCCGGCGATCCGGCGCATGTGGCCGAGGTCTATCGTGCGCCCGAGCTGCACGCGGCGTTGTTCTTTGCGTTCTTCATGGTGACGGATCCGCCGACGTCGCCGCCGAAGGCGCGCGACCAAATCGTCTTCGGCGTCATCACGGCTGTCGTCGCGTACGGCGCGTTCGAGCTGATCGGCGCGGCCTACTATCTCCTTGCGGGATTGCTCGCCGCAAACGTGTGGGAGGCGTCGCGCAAAGTCAGCGTGAGGCGTGCCAGGCAGCGAGCACCGCACGCTCACGCTCCGGCGTGATACCGGCCACTTTGCGCATGCGCGCTTGTGCGTCGGCCGGCGCCGCGTTGAACCACGCAAGCGAATCCACCGCCGACGAGGCGAGCGGACGGAACGTGAGACCGGCCGCGATCGCGCGGCGATTGTCGGCGTTCGCCTGCGCGTAGTCGGGATCGCTGCGCGGAATCCACGTCGGCATGTCGCCCCACGCGCTCACTTTCTGCGCCGCGAGGAAGTCCGCCGGCACCCACGTGAAGCGCACGTCACGGTTGCCGTCGAAGGCACCGCGAATACCGTACAACTGCTCGGCCATCGTGAGCGGCGACGCGGGGCCGGCGGCGTTGAACGTGCCCGTGGTTCCATTCTCCGCCATGCGAATCGTCCACTCGGCGAGATCGCGCGCGTCGATGAACTGGATGTGATCCTGTCCGTCGCCCGGCGCGAGAATCTCGCCGCCCTGCGCGATGCGATACGGCCAGTAGGTGAAGCGAAACGAATCGTCGCCCGGTCCGACGATGAGCGTCGGCCGGATGATCGTCGTGCGATCGCCGTACCACTTCTTCGCCTCACGTTCGGATGCCGTCTTCATGCGGCCGTACATCGTCTCCATGTCCTTCATCATTTCCTGCTGTGTCACCGCGAGCGGATCGCCTTTGGTGTATTCTACGAGCGGTGATGATTCGTCGATCGCTTGTTGATTCGCGGTGTCGTAGACGGAGATCGTCGAGATGAAGATGTATTGCTTCGTGTGATCCTTCAGCACTTCGGCCGCGTCTTTCACCCAGAATGGCATCGTCGTCGGATTGTCGATGACGACGTCCCAGTCTTTCCCTTTGAGTGCGTCGGTCTGATGCAGGTTGCGATCGCCGATCAGCTCAGTCACGCCGCTCGGCAATCGGTCGTTGCGGCGGCCGCGATTGAACACCGTCACCTTGTGTCCGCGCGCGAGTGCGTAGCGCACTTGATTCGGGCCCGTGAGACCGGTGCCGCCGAGGATGAGAATGTTGAGCGACTTCGCGGCGGGCGTGATGGGCTGTGAAATGCGCTCCACCCGAAGCGCGAAGGCGCTGCCGGCAAGGGCGGCATGACGAAGGAAGTCGCGGCGATCGGTCATGGGCGGGAAGTTTGCGATGAGGTTGCGTCAAATTGTGCGCGGTGAGTGCGAGGCTGCCATGCCAACGGGGTCAATCAAGTGTAAGAATTCTCGGTAACGTGTCGTCCCGAGCGAGCCTCAGCTTTTCATGTCGTCCCGAGCGAGCGTCAGCCGGGTGCCCTCTGGGCGCATGAGAGATCCCCTTCATTACGGAGAGCGGCTTCGCGGAGAGCCGAGGACCTGCTTGTGGTACGGCGTTCGTAAGTGGGGATCCTGGTTTCGCTTCGCTCGCGACGATGACAGTCGGTCGGCTGATGCACCATTAGCCCACCCTTCGGTCACAGCCACATCCAGGTACGCTTGCACCGTATGTAACCCTGTATGTCGCGGCAGCGCGGCAGTTTTCACCCTTTACCACAGGAGTCACGGAGTACGTGCCGGAACGGGCCGCGAAGATCGCCGGAATTCTGAAAGAGCGGTTGCTGTGGGGCCTGCACCTTGGCATGGTGCGCCCGGGTGACCGCTTCGCGAGCGTGCGCGAGATCGCGGCGGAGTTTCAAGTCGACGTTCGCACGGCGCTTCGCGCCAGTCGCGTGCTCGAAGCTGATGAACTGATCGTGGCGCGCCGCCGCTCCGGCACGTATGTGGCCGGCGGACAAGCGCCGGTCGCCGTCGCAGTCGAGCGAAACGCCGTCGTGGACATCTTTGCCCTAGGACTGGAATGCGGCATTCCAGTCACCGAGCTACCGCGGCGGTTGGCGGAGAGTCTGCGGCGGCGGCGGCTTCGCCTGTTGTGCGTCGGCAACCATGAGTCGCAGACGCAGGCCCTGGCGGACATGGCGAGCCGTGATTTCGGCGTCGACGCCGTGCGCGTTGCGTGCGACGCGTGTGAGGAGAGCCGCCTCGAGGAGGCCGCGCGACATGCCGACGCGGCGATCACGACGGTGTTCGCCGCGACGCGCCTTGGGCGTCTCTTTCGCGCGCTTGGTCGGCCGGCGTTCGTCGCGACGACTGCACCCGTCGCGCACGACGTGCTCACCTATCGGGATGGGCCCGTCGTCGTGATCGTCGCCGATCGCACATGGGCCGAGCGCGCGAAGCTGGCCTTCCAGGGGACGGTGTTGAGCGGAGCGCGTGTGCTCGTCGCCGGCGAGGACGATCTGAGCGTCATTCCGCCGGAGGCACAGGTGGTCGTGGCGCCGGCCGCCGCCCCGCTCCTGGCGTCACAGTCCGTTGCAGGCCATGTCCGCGCGGTTCGCTACGCGCTGGCGGACGCCGACGCCCGCGAGCTCATCCGCATGATCGTGACCGCGAATGGTGACGTGAATCACAGCGCGGGGCAATGATGAATTTTGAATACCCACAGTCGAATACAAAGTTAATCGACTGTTGTATGGCGCGGCGCCGGATGGGCTGAGACACTCTATTCGCGATGACGCCGTCGCTCATTCACCCAGACCGATTGACGCCGCCGGACGGCCGACTCGCGGCCCACCGCGATCCGTGGCTCGCGCGGGAGCCGCGCATCCTCATCGCCGATGACGTCGCGGCAAATGTGCGACTGCTCCGCTCAATTCTCGTGCGCGCGGGCTACCGCGAATTTCACACGACGACCACCGGCAGCGATGTCGTTCCCGCATTCCTCGAATATCGGCCGGACATCGCGCTCCTCGACTTGCACATGCCGGGCGTCGACGGCATCGGCAACGTGCGGGACCTGCGTCGGCTTGCCGCGGCGGATCCGTACATGCCGATCATCGTCGTCACCGGTGACGCGTCGATGGACGCCCGGCATGCGAGTCTCGATGCCGGCGCATCGGATTTCGTCACGAAACCGTACGATTCGGCCGAAGTGGTGCTGCGCGTCCGTAACCATCTCGAGACACGGCGATTGCATCTCGTTCTTGCCGAGGAGAACCGAGTACTCGAGCAACGAGTCGAGGAACGCACCGCCGCACTGCTTGCCGCGCGCCTCGAGGTGTTGGAACGGCTCGCGATCGCAACCGAGATCCGCGACGATGACACCGGAGAACACACGCGGCGCGTGGGGCGCCTCGCCGCCGACCTGTCCAGGCATCTTGGCGAAGGCGAGGAGGCTGTCGATCTCATCGCGCGCGTCGCGCCGCTCCACGACATCGGCAAGATCGCCATTCCGGACCAGATTCTGAGGAAGCCAGGACCTCTCACGGCGGCCGAATTCGACGTGATGAAGACACACACGACGACAGGCGCGAGCATCCTGGGCGGTGGCGGACACGCGCTCATTCGGACAGCGGAGCAAATCGCTCTGACGCATCACGAGCGATGGGACGGCAGCGGGTATCCGCATGGGCTGCGCGAGCGCGAGATTCCCATGGAAGGACGCATCGTGGCCGTCGCCGACTTTTACGACGCGCTGACACACGACCGCGTGTATCGCCCCGCCGTCGAGCGAGACGCGGTGATCGACATGATTATCGAACGAGCGAAAACTCAGTTCGATCCCGACGTCGTCCGAGCGATCATCGAGCTGGCGGAACGCGCGCCCTTGGCGTCATGAACGAAGTCAGACCGTGGCAGAGGCTGACGCGGCGACTTCCGCTGATCGCCTTCGCGATGCTCTGTGCCGTCATCGCCGGCATGTCGTGGGCAGCCTACATCCAGATCCGCCGCGCGACGCTCGACGCCAACTACTCGCATCTCGAAAACGGCGCAAGCCAAATCGCGTCGATGCTGGACGCGCAATTGCGCCGCCTCCGGAATGATCTCGCGGGCTCCGCGAGGGACTCGAGCCTTCGCCCGCTCGTAATGGGGCGTAGTGCACAGCCTCGGGTCTCTCGCGTCTCTAGTACCTTGGCGGCGATCGGTGCTCGCGGGCCGCAAATCGCGGCGGTCAGTGTCTTGGACCGTACGGGGAAATTGCTGGCGACGACCGGCGTCGGGACGATGGAGCGCGTGGTGGCGGCCGGCGCATTTTCGGCACTTCGCGACAACGGTGTTTCGCCGCTCGCGGCCGTTCACGACACGTTGACCTATTCGATCGCGGCGCCCGTGATGAACGGTCGAGACACGCTCGGATTCCTCGTCGCCACGCGGCGGCTCAGCGACGGCTCGAGCAGCGAGGCGATCGGCAAGCTGCTGGGACCGGGAACGCGGTTGCTGGTTGGAAACGCGCGAGGCGACCTGTGGACCGACCTTGTGGCGACCACCGATGGACCTCCGCGCACAACGGTATCGGCGGGCCGCGGCGTCTTCATCGGACGCGACGCCCGTACGCGAATCGGTTCGGCGACTCGGCTAGCCGCCGCGCCCTGGGTGGTGTGGGTCGAGCGGTCGCGCGACGAGGCGCTGGCGCCAGCGCGTGGCTTCATCATCCAACTCGGATTGATCGCCTTGATCTCCGTGCTGGCCGGCAGTGTCGGCGTATGGCTCGTCGTGTACCGGACGATCCGGCCGCTGAGCGAGTTGCGGATGGCGGCCGGTGCGTTGGCCGCCGGCGGCATGGCAGCACCGGTGCGCGTTCGGCGCTCCGACGAAATCGGCGGTCTCGCGCGAACTTTCAATCGCATGGCGGAGGGCGTGCACGAAGCCGAACGGGCGCTTAAGGAACGCGCCGACGCCTTGGAGCGGCGCAACCAGGAATTACATGAGAGCGAGAGCCGGTATCGCCAGCTCGTCGAACAGGCACCAGACGCGGTGCTCGTCCATCGCGACGGCGAGATCGTATTCGCAAACGCGAGAGCGCTGCGCGTGCTCGGTGCAGCGGAGTCGGATGCCCTGGTTGGAAGGTCGGTATTCGATCTCGTCGATGACGCGGATCGCGCCGAAGCCGTCGCGCGCACGCAAGCGATTCGGGAGTCCGGCCAGCCGTCCAAGCCGACGGAGCTCCGTTTGCGCCGACTCGATGGAACGCCGATCGTAGCCGAGGTGAACGGCTCACCGGTGTTGTTCGACGGCATGCCGTGCGTGCAAACGCTGGCACGCGATATCTCGGAGCGCAAAGCGCTGGAAGCGCAGCTCCTCCAGTCGCAGAAGATGGACGCCGTGGGCCGGCTCGCCGGTGGCATCGCTCACGACTTCAACAATCTGTTAACCGTCATCAACACGTACGCTGAGTTCCTCCTGAACGAGATGCCCGCCGACAGCCCTCAACGCGAGGATGCAGAAGAGATCAAGCGCGCGGGCGCAAGCGCCGCACGTCTGACGCGCCAGATGCTGGCCTTCAGCCGGAAGCAGGTGCTCGCGCGCACGGTCCTCGATCTCAATGACGCGATCGGCGGAATGGCGGGAATGCTCGAGCGCGTCCTGGGCGATCAGATCGAAGTAGTGGCGGACCTGCGTCCGAACCTCGACACGATCCTCGCCGACGCGGGACAGCTCGAACAGGTGCTGCTCAACCTCGCAGTCAACGCGCGAGACGCGATGCCGAAGGGCGGCACGCTCAGGATTCAAACAGGTCAAGTCGTTCTCGACGACGGATTCGAGGCTCAAGGCCATCAGCGCCTGATACCCGCCGGCAACTACGTCATGCTGGCGGTGTCAGACACCGGAAGCGGAATGACCGACGAGGTCAAGAGCCACATCTTCGAGCCCTTTTACACGACGAAAGACGCGGGCAAGGGTACGGGACTCGGACTGGCGATGGTGTACGGCATCGTGAAGCAGTCGGACGGCTTCATCTGGGTGTACAGCGAGCCGGGGCGCGGCTCGAGCTTCAAGATCTACCTGCCGGCGTACGCCGCGGGAGGCCCGGCGTCGTTGCAGGGCACGGGGGAATTCCTGATTCCGTCGCAGGACTCTGCGACGATTCTCCTCGTCGAAGACGATGCCATGGTGCGCGCGGCGGTGCGGCGAATTCTCGAGCGTTCACCACACGTCATCGTGGAGGCTGAGGGCGCCTCGCAGGCGATCGCGCGTTTCCAGTCGGAGCGCGGGCGCGTGGATCTGCTGATTACGGACATGATGATGCCCGACATGACGGGCGCGGAACTGATTCGCGAGCTCCGTGAACGGAATCCGATCTTGCGGGCGATCATCATGTCCGGCTACTCGGAGGAGATCACGGCTCGGGAATGGCGCTTACCGCCGAACGCGTTGTTCATCGAAAAGCCGGTGTCGCCAAACCGCTTGTTGCGCGCAGTGGCGGACGTGCTTGCCGGCGATTTTACGGCAAATGGCGCGGCATTCGATTCGCCCGCCGCTTGACCGGCTGCGTCTGCGACCCACGAGGCCACTGCGTAGTAATTGACGCGCGTGGAGCGACGCGTGGCTGAGCAGCCGGCGGCGGTAGCGAAATACATACTGGTCGTTGATGATGAGCCGATGGTCTTGCGCGCCCATATGCGCGTGCTCGAGTCGGCCGCCTATATCTGTTTCGGCGCGCGCAACGCCGCGGACGCGATGTCCGTGCTCCGCCGCGAGTCGATCGATCTGGTCTTGAGTGACGTCCGAATGCCGGGTGATGACGGTATCATGCTGGCACGCGCGATCCGACGACACTTTCCCGATTTGCCGCTGGTGATGGTCACAGGAGTGGCAGACTTCTCGTCCGTGGCTGCAGCTCGCGATGCGGGAGCGCACGACTACCTCGTCAAACCGGTACCGCCGTCGGAGCTGATCTCGGCGGTGGCGAAGGCTCTTCGTCGCGAATCGCCATCCAGCCTCGTTGATCCAGCAGCGGTTACTGCGACGCCGCGCGCGCCGGCGATGCAAAGCGATGAGGCGGGAGCGCGCGCTGAACCGCACGTCGATCGTTTGTTGCGCGCCATGGTGCAAGCGGGTGCCTCCGATCTTCACCTATCGACGAGCGTTGCGCCACTCATCCGGAAGGACGGCGAGATGATGCGCCTGGACGCCGGGGGAGATCTACTCAGCGCTGAAGATGTCATTCAACTGCTCGCGCCGATTCTTCCGGGCAAAACACGACAGGAGTTCGAGGACGAGCGCGACGCGGATTTCGCGTATGAAATTCCCGGACTCTCGCGTTTCCGCGGCAACATCTTCATGGATCGGAAAGGGGTCGGCGCCGTCTTTCGGACCGTGCCGACGCGGATTATGACCGTAGAGGAACTCGGACTGTCCGATCAGATACTCGAGTTGTGCGCGTTGCGGAAAGGTTTGGTGCTGGTGACAGGAACGACCGGCTCAGGCAAGTCAACGACGCTCGCGGCGCTGATCAATTACATCAACATGACGCGGTCCGACCATATCGTCACCATCGAGGACCCGATCGAGTTCGTCCATGAGAATAAGCGCTGCCTTGTCAACCAGCGTGAGGTATACACGCATACCCGCTCGTTCCGCACTGCCCTTCGTTCGGCGCTCCGCGAAGATCCCGATATCGTTCTGATCGGTGAAATGCGAGATCTCGAGACGATCTCGATCGCCCTCGAAACCGCGGAAACGGGTCATCTCGTCTTTGGCACACTGCACACGACGACGGCCGCGTCGACGATCGATCGGATCATCGATCAATTCCCGGCCGAGCGACAACAACAAGTGCGGGTCATGCTCTCGGAGTCGCTGAAGGGCGTGATCGCCCAGACGCTTTGCCGCCGGCGTGTCGGTGGCCGGGTCTCCGCGCTCGAGATCATGCTCGTCAACACGGCGATATCAAATCTCATCCGTGAAGGAAAGACCTTTCAGATCGGATCATTGATCCAGGTAGGGAAGGCGGCCGGCAACATCTCGCTCAATGACGCGCTCCTTGCTCTGGTTCGCGACAACGTCGTGACGGCTGACGAGGCGCTGAGCAAGGCAGTGGATAAGGCGGCGTTTACAGCGCTGCTGGCGCGCGGGGTCAACCACTAGCAGGGGTGTTGCGAGCACGAGGTCCGAGGTGCTTCTTAAATGCCTCACCACGCCTCACTCCCCCCAATGCCACGCACCGGCAAGCTCGGCTTTCGCGTCCTCCCCGCCCCACCGCGCATCGACACTCGCGTCGTCGAGCGCTTTCGCGGCATGGCCAGCTCCAATCTCGCCGACGCGATGGGCCGCTTCAACTTCATGGATCCCGCCATTCGCTCTCGCAGCGGATTCGCGCTGTGCGGTCTCGCCGTCACCGTCAACGCGCGGCCAGCCGACAATCTCATGATTCACAAAGCGCTCGACGTGGCCGAGCCGGGCGACGTCGTCGTCGTGAACACGTGCGGCAACACGACGAGCGCAGTGTTCGGTGAGTTGATGTGCAACTCCGCCGCCGCGAAGAAACTCGGCGGCATCGTCGTCGACGGTGCCATCCGCGACGTGGACGGCATCACGAGCCTCGGCTTCCCCGCATTCAGTCGCACCGTGTGCGCGGGCGGTTGCGACAAGGACGGCCCTGGCGAAGTGAACGTTCCGATCTCGTGCGGCGGAACGGTCGTGATGCCGGGCGACATCATCGTCGGCGACGACGACGGCATCGCGGTCGTACCTCGTGACCATGCGGACGACGTGTTGGCGCAGGTCGCGACGCTGATGGATCGCGAGCGCAAGCGCATCGCCGAGATTCGCGCGGGCACGTGGTTCCGGCCCGACGTGGATGAGCTGTTGCGCGCGAAGGGTGTGATCGAGTGAGCGAGCTGCTGTTGATGACACCGGGCCCCACGCGCGTCCCCGACCGCGTGCTGCGCGCCGGCGCGCGGCCGATGATTCATCACCGCACACCGGAGTTCTCACGCGAGCTGCGCACCGTCGTCGAGCTGCTCCAGCCCATCTTCGGCACCACGACGCCTGTGCTGCCCGTGCACACCACCGGCCGCGGCGCGCTCGAAGCCGCGATCTGCAATCTCTTCTCGGCGGGCGACGAGATCGCGGTGTGCTGCAACGGCAAGTTCGGCGAGATGTGGGCCGGGTTCGCCGAATCGTATGGCGTGGTCGTGCATCGCATCGCGACCGAGTGGGAGCGAAGCGTAAATCCGTCGGACGTGAACGAGGTTCTCTCGGAGCATCCGCGCGTGCGCGCCGTTGCACTGGCATATGCCGACACCTCGACCGGCGTCGCGAACGATGTTGCCGGCGTCGCGCGAGTCGCCAACGCGCGCGGCGTCATGACGATGATCGACGGCGTGGCTTCGATCGGCGGCATGCCTTTCTCGTTCGATGAGTGGCACGTCGACGTCGCGGTCACCGCCTCGCAGAAGTGCCTGATGTCGAGCCCCGGTCTCTCGTTCGTCGCCATGAGCGACCGCGCCTGGCGCGCCAACGAATCCGCGCGCCTGCCCCGCAACTACTGGAGCTTTTCGGCCATTCGATCAGAGATCTCTAAAGCGAAGCCCGAGACGCCGGGGACGACGCCGGTGCATCTCGTGCTGCAGGTGGCCGAGTCGCTGAGAATGATTGACGAGGAAGGGTTCGAGAATGTGGTGCGGCGTCATCGTGAGATGGCGGAACGCACCCGGCACGGCATCGAGGAGCTTGGGCTGTCCCTGCAATGTCCAACGTTGACCGACCGCGCGACGACGATGACGGCGATCTCGCTCGCCAACGGGCCGGCGCCCGCCGACGTGCGCAATGGGCTCAAGGCGCGCGGGATTCTGACCGCCGCGGGACTTGGACCGTATCAGCCGGCGGGATTTCGCATCGGCCACATGGGCGACATTCGGCTGAACGACGTCGAGCGGACGCTGTCGGCGCTGAGCGAGGTGCTCGCCGAGTTGTCGGCCACGCAACCGGTCCCCGCGGAGTGAGCGTCGGATGAAACTTCAAACGCGTATCTTCATCGGCATGATAGGCGGGGCCGCACTCGGCGCCATCGCGAGGTTGTCTCCGGTCTTGCTCGATGGCGTCATGGCGCTCGAGCCCATCGGCACCGCGTTCATTCGGCTGATCACGATGGTCGTCGTGCCGCTCGTCATCGGCAGCTTGTTCACGGGCGTCGCGTCGCTCGGCGACTTGCGGCGCCTCGGACGCATCGGCGGCCGAACGCTCGCGTACTTCGTCGGAACGACCGTGCTCGCGGCGACGGTCGGTATCCTCATCGCGCACGCGGCACCGTTCGGTGCGCTCGCGGCGAAGAACGAGGGTATCGCGACCAACGCGTCGGTTCCGGGGGTCGGCGAGGTGCTGCTCGCGATGATTCCGCAGAATCCATTCGCCGCCGCCGTGCAAGGCGATCTGCTGCCGTTGATCGTCGCGGTGTGCATCTTCGCCGCGGCAGCAACGACCCTCGAGGATGAAAAGCGCCGTTCCGTGCTCGCGCTGTTCGAGCGCTTGAACGAGCTGTCGATGATCGTCATCGGGTGGATCATGAAGCTCGCGCCGCTCGCGGTGCTGGTGCTGATCGCGGTTACCGTTGCGACATCGGGCGCGGCCATGCTCGAGAATCTCGGACTGTTCGTGGTGACCGTGCTCATCGCGCTTGCGGTTCACACGGTACTCGTGCTCATGCCGCTGGTGCGCTTCGCCGCCAACATGAGCGAGTCGCGATTCATCCGCGGTGTTTCCGACGCGTTGATGCTCGCGTTCGCCACTGCGTCGTCGAGCGTGACGCTGCCGGTGAGCATGGCGGCGGCGACGAATCGGCTCGGCATCTCGAACGATGCGGTGGCGTTCGTGCTCCCCGCCGGCGCCACGCTCAACAAGAACGGCTCGGCGGTTTACAAGGCGGTGACGGCCGTGTTTCTGGCGTCGGTGTATGGATTGGCGCTCGGTCCGTCGCAGTGGTTCGCGATCGTCGCGGCGTCGACCGTCGCCGCGTTCGCCGGAGCCGGCGTGCCCGGCAGCTCGCTCGTGACGACGCTCATCGTGCTCAATGCCGTCGGATTGCGGGATCAGGCGGCGGCCGGTATCGCGCTCGTCGCGGCGGTGGATCGGCCGCTCGACATGTGCCGCACCGCGGTGAACACGCTGAGCAATCTCGTCGGCGCGGCGTGGGTTGGCCGCGCGGAGCACGCGACGGCGGAGGTGCCGTCGCCGGTGACGGAGACCGCGGGATGAGTGGCAAGACGATGGCCGAAAAAGTTCTGTCCGACAAATCCGGCCACGACGTTCGGGCGGGCGAGATGGTGGTGTGCGATGCGGATCGCGTGATCGGCACCGACGCCTCGGCGCCGATGGCCATTGCCTACTTCGAGAAGATGGGCGGCTCGTCGGTGCGGTATCCGGAGCGCGTCGTGTTCGCGCTCGATCACTACGATCCCACGACGAGCCCCGGCACGGCCAAGTATCACGATCTCGTGCACGCCTTCGCCGCGACGCACGGTCTCGACGTCTCGGAACGCGGCGAGGGGATCAGCCACCAACTCGCCGTCGAACGCGCCGTCGTCCGCCCGGGACAGCTCGTGCTCGGCGCCGACAGTCATACGGTGACGTGCGGCGCGTTGAATCTGTTCGCGACGGGCATCGGCTCATCCGATCTCGCGGCCGCGATGATCACCGGCCAGATCTGGCTCCGCGTTCCCGAGACGATTCGCATCGTCCTCAGCGGCGCGCGACGCGACGACGTCACCGTGAAGGACGTCGCGCTCGCCATCGTCGCGACGCTCGGCGCCGAAGGCGCGAACTATCAGGCGATCGAATATTCAGGCGACGCCGTCGCGTCGTTCGCGATCGAGGAGCGGCTCGTGTTGAGCAACCTGCTCGTCGAAAGCGGCGCCAAGGCGGCGATGTTCCCCGCTGACGACGTGCTCGCGAGCTATCTCGCCGAGCGTGGCGTGACGTCGTACGACGCGGTGAGCGCCGACGAGGATGCGACCTATTCGAGAACGCTCGAGATCGATCTTGCGTCGCTGGCGCCGGTCGTTGCGCTGCCGCATTCGCCCGCGAACGTCGCGACGTTGGCGGCCGCTGCCGGCACGCCGATCCAGATGGTCTTTCTTGGCACCTGCACGGGCGGTCGCGTGCGCGACTATCACGAAGCGTTGGAGGTGCTCGAGCGCGGCGGCGGGCGACTCGCCGACGGCGTCGAGCTGGTCGTGACGCCGGCGTCGCGCGACGTGGAGCGGCGGTTGACCGCCGATGGCACGCTGGCGCGGCTCACAGAGATCGGCGCGATCGTCACGGCGCCGGGGTGCGGGGCGTGCTGTGGCACGAGCGGCGTGATTCCGCGCGACGGCGTGAACGTGCTCTCGACCGCCAACCGGAACTTCAAGGCACGAATGGGCAACGCGACGGCGCAGATCTATCTCGCGTCGCCGGCGGCGTGCGCGGCGGCCGCGATCACCGGCGCGATCACCGATCCGCGGACGATCGGCACGTGACGCCGCTGCTCGAGGGCCGCGCCCGCCGGTTCGGCGACGACGTCAATACGGACTACATCATCTCGTCGGCGCGGAAGAAGGAGACGCTCGATGAGAGTTTGCTAAAAAAGTATCTGCTCGAGACGGTCGATCCGTCGTTTGCCGCGACGGTACAGCCGGGCGATTTGATCGTTGCCGGCCGCAACTTCGGCTGCGGGTCGGCCATGGAGGTCGCGGCGACGGTGATTCTCGCCGCGGGTATTCGCGCGGTGATCGCGGAAAGCTATTCGCGGACGTTCTATCGCAACGCGGTGAACAATGGGTTGATGCCGATCGAGTGCGACACGTCGAAGATCGCCGAGGGCGATGCGATCGTCGTCACGGCGTTCGGGCGGGGGGTGCGGGTGCTCGATCGCACGAGCGGTGACGCGGAGGCGGGGGCGATTCCGTCGGGGATCGCCGCGAAGATTCTCGAAGCGGGGGGGTTGGTGGGGTACCTCAGGAAGAACGGCTCTCTGTCATCGGGCGCTACGGCTCGAGCCCCTTCACGAATTTCATGAACGTCTCCCGCTCCGCCACCACCCGCCCTTCCGGCCCAAAGATCTGAATGAACAACGCGCCCTTCGACGTCTCGACGATCGACGCGATGAGCGCCTGACCGGCCCGCACCGAATCCGCTGACCCGGCGCCGATTCCGCGACGATACGTTCCGTGAAACTCGGCGTACGTGATCGGAAATGCGCCGGTCGAATCGCGCGAGATCTTCTCGAACGTCGGACCTACACCGCCATTGGTGAACGCATCGCGCCATCGCGCCACGTTCGCGTCGACGTTGCCGCCCATGCGCGCGCCGAAGAAGTAGACCACGACTTCCGCGCTCGGTCCCGCGCTCGACGCGGGCACGACATACTCGCCCAATCGACTGGACGACGACGGCGCACGCGTCGTCCAGGTCGAAGGGACTGTCGTGTGGTAGTCGAGGAACGTCGCGGATTGCGCATTCACACGCGCAGCAAGGACTGTCATCCCGAGCAACGCGAGGGATCTAACATCACGATCGAGGGGCAAGCCACTCTTACGCAGATGCCAGATTCCTCGCTTCGCTCGGAATGACAACGTCGCTCGGAATGACAACGTCGCTCGGAATGACGTCACTTGCCCGCCCGACTCTTCACGGCGTTCCAGCGCTTCATGACGGCCGCCGCATCCGCGCGCGCCTTCGCGACCGCCGCAATCTCACCCGCGGTCGGCGTGACGTCGGCGCCTTGCATCGCCATCGCGGCGTTGATCATCTCGCCGCTCACCGTCTCGAGCGACGGCAGCGAATCGACACCGCCCCGCCCACCGCGCCCCCCGCCGCCAAACCCGCCGCGGCCGCGACGACCCCCGTTCGCCGGCGCCGGCGCGAGTCGATCGATCTCCGCCTTGAGGGCCGGATCCGCACTCGACTGTTCGACCGACGACGCCAATGCGCGCGCCTGATTGAACGCCGCGTGCAGCGCGATCGCACCATCGTACATCTCTTTCGTGAGTGACGCGAGCTGCGCGAGACCGGCCGCCGGGGTCTTCACGCGCGGATCGAGCTTGAGCGTGAGCGGCTGCGTGTACGTCTTGCCGTCGACCGTCAGTCGAACGGTGTAATTGCCCGGCGGCGCCCACGGCGCGTACGGAACCGCGTACGTGCGATGAGGCACCGCGCCCGTCGCGGCGTCGTCTTCGCCGGCGTTCGGATCGGACGCGTTGGTCTGATCGTAGCGCAGATCCCACGCGAACCGATGGAAACCGGCGCGGGTGCCGAGGCGAATCGGAGGAGCGGGCCAGTAAAGTGGCAGCCCGCAGTCGGCGGCGTTCGGCTGCCGCTTGCACAACTCGTTGTACGCTTCGGGATCGAGCGCGGGATGCGGATCGCGAATCGGATCGGCGCTCGTGTAGTGGCGCACACGCTTTCCCTGCGCGTCGAGAATCTCGAGCGTCACCGGACCCGTGGCCGCCTTCGCGAGATGATAATCGATGATGCCGCCGGGCAGCGGGTTCTCGCCCGCCAGCAGCTCGGGCGGCCACGGTGTCGGATCGTTCGTCGCGAAGCGCACACGAACGGCCGTCGGCGGCTTGAACAGAAACGCGTTGGCCGCCGGCTCCGACTGCATCACGTCCGTGATCTGCCGGAACGACGAGATGTTGTCGAGCACCCAGAACCCGCGCCCGTGCGTGCCGGCCACGAGCACCGAGCACAGACAGATGCTGTCGTCCTTGATCTGAATGTCGCGCACGGAGATCGCGGGCATGTCGTACTTGATGGAATTCCAATGATCGCCATCATCGTTCGAGACATAGACCTGCGTTTCCGTCGCGGCAAACAAGAGTCCTTTCTTCTTAGGATCCTCGCGGATCGAATTCGCCACCGCGCCGGGCTCGAGGCCGGTGTCGATCTCCGTCCACGTCTTGCCGCCGTCGTGCGTGCGGAAGAAGTGCGGATTCATGTCGTCCAGGCGCATGGTGTTCACCGCGGCGTACGCGGTGGTGTTGTCGAAATGTCCCGCCTCGATGTTGAACACGCGCGCCCACGGCTTCACACTCGGCGGCGTGACATTGGCCCAATGAGCGCCGCCGTCCATCGTCACTTCGATCGTGCCGTCGTCACTGCCGGTCCAGATGATGTTCAGGCTGCGCGGCGAGGGCGACATCGCCGTGATCGAGCCCTGCGGGCCCGGCGTCACGGTGCTCGCGTACTTGCCCGCGGTCGGCGGAACGTCCCACGTCTGCCGCGTGAGATCGGGACTGATGCGCGTCCAACTGTGCGCGTGATCGGTGGACTTCCAGATGACGTTCGACGCGTAGAAGAGCGTCGTGTTGTCGACCGGCGACCACTGAATCGGCATCGTGCGCACGTTACGACCGTATGTGTTACCCTGCCGCTGCTCGGCGGTCGGACCGACCTGCGTCGTCTGCCCGGTGCGCCGATTGTAGAGCGATACGCCCTGGCGCGCGCTGCCGTACACCATGTCGGGATCGCGCGGATCGGGCGCGGCGATACCGTATTCCTGAATGTTGACCGGATGCCAGTCGTGGAACGTGATCTCGCCGTCCATCGACGTGCTGGCGACGCATGCCGAGCCGGAATCCTGCTGCCCGCCGCACACGTTGAACGGGAACGAGTTGTCGATCGTCACGTGATACATCGCCGCCGTTGGCTGCGTGTACCAGTTGCTCCACGACAGTCCGCGATTGGCCGAGACGACGCCGCCTTGATCGGAGACGATGAGAATGATGTTCGGGTTGGTTGGGCTCACCCAGATCTTCTGATAGTCGTCGCCGCCCGGTGCGCCGCGGAGCGCGCTCCACGTCTGACCGCCGTCCTCCGTGTGCCACGACACGGTGGACGCGCTGTACACCACGTTGTCGTTCGTCGGATCGACCGCGATCGTCGGCAGGTCGCCGCCGCCGATGCGCGCGAGCGGACGCGGATCGTTGCCGACTTTCGTCCAATGCGCGCCGCCGTCGGTCGACTTGTAGAAACCGACGACACCGGTCGTGTTGTTCGCGCCGCCGCCGCCTCTCCCGCCGCGGCCGCCGTTGTCCGGGACCGTGCCCGCCGCGGTTGCGTACAGCGTGTTGGGATGCGTCGCCGAGATCCCGAGGTTCGCCTGGATGATGTTCGGCAGGCCGTCGGTCAGCTGCGTCCAGTGATCGCCGCCATCCGTCGACTTGTAGATGCCGTTCCCCGCGCCGCCGAAGCCGCCGCCCTCGATGAAGCTCTGCTGCTGCTGCCACAGCGTCGCGTACACCGTGTTGGGATTCAACGGGTCGATGCGAACGTCGTTGCCGCTGGTATACTCGTCCTTATATAATACTTTCGTAAACGTCTGCCCGCCGTCGGTCGAGCGGAAAATGCCGCGCTCGGCATTCGGCCCGTACGGGTGGCCGAGCGCCGCGACGAAGATCCGGTCCGGATTCTTGGGATCGACGTCGATCATCGCGATCATCTGGCTCTCGCGCAGGCCGAGGTGCGTCCAGGTCTTGCCGCCGTCGGTGGACTTGTAGACGCCGTTGCCCGTCGCGAGGTCGGGCCGAATGATGCCCGCGCCCGTGCCGACATAAATGATGTTCGGATCGGACGGCGACACCGCGATGGCGCCGATCGAGCCGATGGACTGGCTGTCGAACAGCGGCACCCACGTCGACCCGTAGTCGGTCGACCGCCACACGCCGCCGTTGTCGAAGCCGATGTAGAACACGTTCGGCTGCGACGGCACACCCGCGAGCGCGCGAGCGCGACCGGCGCGCGTGGGTCCGATCTCGCGCCAATGCCACGTCAGCGACTCGTTGGGCCGCGACTGTTGTTGCTGTTGCGCGCTAAGATTGAATGTCCCGGCCGTGGCGGCCGCGACGAGGAACGAGCAGACGGCGAGAGTGCGCACGGAGAATGCCCAATGCTGAAGGTGAGGAGCTAAACTTCCGTGCAGCGGGCGCCAATCTCAAGAGCTAAATCGGTCATTCCGAGCGCCGGCTAAATCGGTCATTCCGAGCGCAGCGAGGAATCTGCTGTCATGGTAAGAGGGGCCAGTCACTCGATCGGGATGCCAGATTCCTCGCCTTCGCTGCGCTTCGGCTCGGAATGACTAGAAGCCCCGTCTTTCACGACCCGCACGGGCGGCGCGAGCGCATTCTTCGAACGGCCGCCCGCACCGGCGCGATCGTCAGCACCATCCTGGGCGTCGCCCTGGCGGCGAGCCTCATCATTCCGCCCCTCCTGCCGCGCCTGGCACTCGGCAGCGACGAACATCCGTCAGGCCTGACGCGCTTCGCGGGAAGCAAAGCGGCGCGCGAACGCATCGCCGCGCGTCGCCGACTGTTCGCCGCCCTCACGCACTCTCCCGCACCGCCGGCCATTCGCCGCAACCAATTGCCCGTGCGTGCGTCCGCCCCGCCGAAGCGCACGACACCCCCGGCGCAACGGATCACCGCCGGCTTCTATGTGAACTGGGACGACAACTCGTTCTCGTCGCTTCGGCTGCACGCGGCGCAGCTCGACTGGGTGATTTGCGAGTGGGGGTTCCTCTCACCGCACGGCGACTCGCTGCGCGCGCGAATCGACAAGCGCGTACTCTTTCTCATCGATAGCACGCTGCCGCGCAACCAGCGGCCCAGCGTGCACTTGATGCTCACGAACTTCGACTCGGCGCGCTCGAGCTTCGATCCGCGCATGCTCGAACGCTTCGTGACGTCGCCGGTGCATCGCGCCGCGGTCATCGCGCAGCTCATGGACAACGTCACACGATACGGACTCGGCGGCGTGACGGTGGATCTCGAGGACATTCCCGATCCGCTGCAGCCGTACGTGCTGCAATTCGTTCGCGATCTCGCCGCTCAGCTGCACGCGAAGGGGTTGGTGATCAGCCAGGCGCTGCCGCCGGAGACGACGCCTGCGGTTTTGCGACAATATGCCGCGATCGACGACCGCATCATCATGATGCTCTACGACGAACATTCCGGGCGTCAGGACAGCGGCCCCGTCGCGAGCCAGTCGTGGTACGACACGCAGGCGCGCCACATCGCGAGCATCATTCCGGCGAACAAGCTGATTCTCGCGGTCGGTGCGTACGGATATGACTGGAACGATGCGCAGCCCAATGCGGTCGGCGAAGAGCAGACGTTCCAGGACGTGATGCGAAACGTGCATCAGCACAACGCGACGATCGCGTTCGATTCGCTCGCGATGAACCCGTACGTGACGTGGACCGACGCCGATTCGACGGATCATGTCGTGTGGTTTCTGGACGGCGTCACGGCGTACAACGAGCTCATCGTCGGCCGAACGATCGGCGCTGCCGGTGCGGCCGTCTGGCGACTCGGCTCCGAGGATCCTTCGCTGTGGTCCGTACTGCGCCACGGCGGCGCGACGCCGGTCGCGGATTCGCTCGACAGCGTCCAGCCCGGATACGACGTGGATTTTCGCGGCACCGGTGAGCTGCTGCGCATCGAGACGTTTCCAACGCTTGGCCGGCGCACGTTGCGCATTCAGCAGAGCACGGGCCTCATCACGCGCGAGCGCATCGACGCGGTGCCGCTCCCCTACACCGTGCAGCGTTCGGGCGGCGTCGCGCATCGCATCGCGCTCACGTTCGACGATGGGCCGGATAGTCGCTGGACGCCGCAAATTCTCGACACGCTGCGGTCGCGTCACGCGCCAGCGACGTTCTTTCTCATCGGCAAGAACATCGAGACGAACATCGCGCTCACGCGGCGCATCGCGGCCGAAGGGCATGAGGTGGGGAATCATACCTTCACGCATCCGAATCTCGCGCTGACGTCGCCGCTCGTGACGCGACTCCAGCTCGATGCGACGGAGCGGATCATCGAAGCGGTGCTCGACCGACGGAGCGCATTCTTTCGTCCACCGTATTTCGGCGATGCCGAGCCGACGACCGCCGACGAATTGATTCCTGTCGGCATCGCGACGGAGCTCGGCTACGTCACCGCGGGTTTGCACGTCGATTCCGAAGACTGGACGCAGCCGCCGGCGCAGCAGATCATCGCCAACGTGCTCGACGGCAGACGGGCCGCGCTCGAATGCAGCGACTCGTTGCATCAGCACGCGACGATCACGCTCGAGCGCGGCTGCAGCGGCAGCGTCATTCTCATGCACGACGGCGGCGGCGATCGCGCGCAAACCGTCGCGGCATTGGGGTCGCTGATCGATTCACTTCGCGCCGAGGGCGACACGTTGGTGCTGCTGTCGTCGCTGGCGGGCATGTCGCACGAAGCGGCGATGCCGCCGCTTCCCAAGTCGAGCGCCGCCGCACGACTGAGCGAGCTCCTCGCATTCGGCACGTTCGGCGTCATCGAGTGGATTCTCTATTGGCTGTTCCTGATCGCCGTGGTGCTGGGCACGGCCCGACTGGTGATCATCGTTTTCCTCGCCGCGGTGCAGCGGATGCTCTCGCATCTCGCGCGTGATAACGAGGCGACCTATGCGCCGAGCGTGAGTGTGGTGGTACCGGCGTACAACGAAGAGAAAGTGATCGTGAAGACGATCGAGAGTTTGCTGCAGCAGGAGTACGCGGGGTCGCTCGAGGTCGTGGTGGTGGACGACGGATCGCCGGATTCGACGTACGATCAGGCGATGGAGGCGTACGGCAAGGAGCCGCGCGTCACCATTCATCGCAAGGCGAACGGCGGGAAAGCATCGGCGTTGAACTATGGAATCGCGCGCGCGCACGGCGAGATCATCGTCGGGCTCGACGCGGACACGGTGTTCTATCCCAACACGGTCGCGCGGTTGGTGCAGCCGCTGCGCGACGAGCGTGTCGGCGCCGTCGCCGGCAACGCGAAGGTGGGCAACCGCCTCAACATCGTGACGCGCTGGCAGGCATTGGAGTACGTGACGAGCCAGAATCTCGACCGGCGCGCGTTCTCCCTGCTCGATTGCATCACGGTGGTCCCGGGCGCCGTCGGTGCATGGCGGCGCGAGCTCGTCGACACGCTCGGCGGATTCAGCGACGACACGCTCGCGGAAGATCAGGACCTCACGTTGAACGTGCGGCGCGCGGGCTATAGCGTGGCATACGCCGACGATGCCATCGCGCTCACCGAGGCGCCGGACACACTTCGGGGATTAGCGAATCAACGATTTCGTTGGTCGTTCGGCACGCTGCAGTGCATGTGGAAGCATCGTCGCGTGTTCATGCGCCGGGAGCACGGAACGCTGGGCTGGGTGGCGATGCCGAACGTGTGGCTGTTTCAGTTGTTCTTTCCCGCCGTGTCGCCGATCGCGGATTTGATGTTCGTGTACAGTCTGTTCAGCGTGTGGCTCGTCCGGCAGCAGCACGGATCGACGTACGCGCTCGTCAATCTTCGACACGTGCTGATGTACTACGGTGTGTTTCTGCTGGTGGATTGGGTGGCGGCGGTGATTGCGTTCTGGATGGAACCCGACGAAGATCGGAAGCTGACGTGGCTGATTTTTCTGCAGCGGTTCGCGTATCGGCAGGTCATGTATATGGTGGTGGTGCGGTCGTTCAGGGCCGCGATCCGCGGGCATGTCGTGGGGTGGGGGAAGTTGGAGAGGAAGGCTACCGTTGAGCTAACTGCCTGACCACGGACAGCGGCGGACGACCGCGGAACGGCGCGGAGACGGCGTTAACTGGTAACTGCAGTACCACGGGAATGCGTGATTATTTTTTTGACGGCGCCGCGTAGAGTGTTGTCAGCCTACGACGCGCACAAAGCCCGAGTCGGAGCCGAAGTTCAAGATCATTCCGACGTGTAGCTTCGACGCGCGGAGATAGCCGATGGTTTGTGTTCGGGTGCGATCGTCGATCTTGGGAAGAACTTTGATCTCGACGATGACTTTGTTTTCGACTAGGACGTCGATACGCCCTTTCCCGACGACGACACCCCAAAAAATCATTTCGACGTAGGCTTCACGTTTCGCTTCGAGCCCGGCACGTCGTAGCACGACCGCCATCGCATTCGCGTAGACCGTTTCAGGCAGTCCGATCCCGAGCTCTCTCCGGACGACATAAAAGGCAGCAATGACCTGCCGAGTGATGTCGTGATGCTCGAGCCTGGTCTCGTCTCGCGCAGTTTCACGGTTTTCTGTGGCGTCGCAGTTGACGGCAGTTCCGCCGTCTCCGTGCCTGTCCGTGGCCGTTCCGCTTTTGTCCGTGGTCATGGCCCTGACGGTACACCCTTTCCACTACGCCCTCGGACCATTCCCACCCGCCCGCCATCCTTTCTCGCGCGTACCTCGGCTCGTACCTTCTCTCGCACCCCGAGCCTCCACACAGCACATGACAACGCTCCGCATCCTGACGATCGCAGGAACACTCGTCGCCAGTTCCGTGGTTCACGCGCAACAAGCGCCGCGCTTCCCCACGAACGATCCCGTCCTCGAGCGCATCTGGCGGCTCGGCATGGACAGCTCACACGTCGAATCGCTCTCCCAAGCGCTGTTCGACTCGATCGGCCCGAGGCTGACCGGCGGTCCCTCGATCCGCGCCGCGAGCGACTGGGCTATTAGAACTTACAAATCGTGGGGCATCGACGCGCAGCGTGAGCAATACGGAACGTGGCGTGGCTGGAGGCGCGGTCCCTCGCACATCGACCTCGTCTCGCCGCGCGTGCGCTCGCTCGAGGGAATGATGCTCGCGTGGAGTCCCGTCACCGCGGCGCCCGTGACGGCGGAGGCGATCGTGCTGCCGAAATTCCGTGACAGCACCGAATTCGTGAAGTGGCTCCCGCAAGCGAAAGGCAAGATCGTGCTGCTTTCGCCCGCGTGGCCAACGTGTCGGCCGAGCGAAGATTGGTATCGCTGGGCAACGCCGGCGTCGATGGCGCACATGGACACCCTCGTCGCGCAGATGCAGCGCGACTGGTCCGTGATGCAGGACGCGAGCGGACGCCCCGACAGCACCAAGCTCTATCGCGGCACGGGCTATTCGCTCGCGCTCGGCACCGGAACGCTGGGCATGCGCCTCGAGAAAGCCGGCGTCGCCGGAATGATCTCGTCGCGCACGAAGCTCAGCGCCTTCCCCGATCCATTCAACCCGAATGCGAACGTTGGCGGCCGAGGCGGTCGCGGGAATCAGACGCCTGGCCCAGCGAGCGCGCGCGGCGGCGGCGGCCCAGGTGCCGCGATGCGTCCCGGCCGCGGCACGACCCCGGAAGGCACCGGCGGCTGGGGCGTGATCGAAGTATTCGAGACCTATAACACCAGGGCGCCGGCCGTCACGCTCACCTGTGAAGATTATGGTCTGCTGTTCCGTCTGGCCGAGCATGGCCAGACGCCCAAGGTTCGGCTCGATCTCGACGCGACGCTCCTTGGCGAGCAGCCGGCGTTCAACACCGTCGCGCGGATCACGGGGTCCGAGAAGCCGAACGAGTACGTGATGCTCTCGGCGCACTTCGATTCGTGGGACGGCGCGAGCGGCGCGACGGACAACGGCACCGGGACGATGATGGCGATGGAGGCAATGAGGATTTTGTCATTAGCATATCCTCATCCAAGACGAACGATTCTCGCCGGTCACTGGGCGAGCGAAGAACAGGGCCTCAATGGCTCGACGGCGTTCGCGCAGGATCATCCCGAAGTGCTCAAGGGTCTCCAGGCGTTGTTCAATCAGGACAACGGCACGGGCCGCGTGCAGTCCATCACATCGTCCGGCTTGAGCGACATCGGCGCGCATCTCGAGTCGTGGTATGAGAAGCTGCCGAGCTTCTTCACCGATAGCATGAGCCCGAACGTGGTGTCGTGGGCGTTCAACGACGTGCCGACGGGCAATCCCGGCGGCACCGACGGCGCGGTGTTCGCCTGCTTC
Source organism: Gemmatimonadaceae bacterium (assembly GCA_035606695.1). NCBI lineage: Bacteria > Pseudomonadati > Gemmatimonadota > Gemmatimonadia > Gemmatimonadales > Gemmatimonadaceae > Gemmatimonadaceae bacterium. The sequence goes on along the minus strand of DATNEW010000029.1, from coordinate 81,152 downwards.
GGCACACCGTCGTTCGGCATGGGCGCGGTGGCGTGGAACTATGGCTCGTATACGTGGCACACGAATCGGGACAGCTACGACAAAATTGTCTTCGACGATCTGAAGCACAACGCGACGCTCGCGGCGATGATGGCGTATCTCGCGAGTGAGGATCCGAACTTCATCTCGCGGCAGAAGTCACCCGGGACGTGGCCGGCGAATTGGCCGGCGAACTGTGGGAATGCGCCAAGGAAGACGCGGCCGAGGTATTAGCGATGGGCGATGGGCGCTGGGCGAATGCAGGACTTCGCTTCTGCGCCGTTCGGGCTTGCGCCGTGCGGGCTTGCGCCGTTCGGGTTAGCGCTGTACGGGTTAGCGCCGTTCGGGTTAGCGCCGTTTGATTTAGCTGTAAGGTTTCTGCAGCCCCACCCGAGTCGATGGCGTATGTACGCGTCACCGCGTCATATTCCCCGGTGTGACGAGCGTCCCCGCCTCAACCGTTCCACCGGCCGTTGCGCCGGTTCCCGACAGCGCCGCCCCGGCCGCACCAGCCGCACCGCGCACCTCGTCGGCACGCCGCTACGATCGCACCATCATCGAAGGCCCGCTGACCTCGGCCGTCTGGAAGCTCGCCTGGCCGACGATGCTCGCCAACGTCATCGGCGGCATCCAGGGGATGATCGATCACATTCTCGTCGGCAACCTCGTCGGCTACACGGGCAATGCGGCGATCGGCGTGAGCTGGCAGATCTTCCTCGTCGTCATCGTCTTCATGTCGTCGCTGTTCACCGGCATGAGCGTGCTCGTTGCGCGCTATGTCGGCGCGGGCAACGAGGAGATGGCGGACAAAGCCGTCTATCAGGCGTTCATCACGGCCGCGTTCCTGTCGTTCGGTGTGCTCGCGCCGCTCGGCTACCTGTCCGCGCCGGTGCTGCTGCGGTTGATCAACGCCGCCCCCATCGTGCAGGCCGAGGCGTTGCCGTTCCTGCGGATCATGTTCGTGTGCTCCGGCGGGATGATGGTGTTCTTCCTGCTCGGCGGCGCGCTCCGCTCGGCGGGCGACGCCCGCACGCCGATGATCCTCGGCGTGACGATGACGCTGCTCAACATCGGCCTCAACATCATCTTCATTCGCGGTCTTGGACCCATTCACGCGTTCGGCACCACGGGCGCGGCGATCGGCACGTCCATCGCGTCCGGCACGATCGGCATTTTCTCGCTATTCAAGTTGTGGCATGGCGGCTGGGTCGTGCGTTTTCCGCGCGGCCAAGGCTGGGGACCGGACTGGGAAATCATCAAGTCGCTGTTTCGGTTCGGCCTTCCCACCGGATTCCAGGGGATCGCCATGAACGTCGGCGGCATGCTGCTCCTGGCGTTCATCGGTTCGCTCGAGCATGGTGCGGCGGCGCAGGCGGCGTACGCCATCGCGTACACGCAGCTCTTCTCGCTGATCACGTGGACGTCGCAAGGCTTGCTCGGTGCCACCGCGGCGGTAGCCGGACAGAATCTCGGCGCTCGCCAGGCGGATCGGGCGAACGCGGCGGTGCATACCGCGGCACGGTTCGGCCTCCTGGCGGCGGTCATCGTCGGCGCGGCGTTCTTGTTCATTCCGCGTGCACTGCTGGCCGTGTTCGGCATGCACGACCCAACGGTCGTCTCGATCGGCGTGCAGTTGCTGCGCGTGTTGAGCGTGTCCGGTCTGTTGATCAGCGTCGCGCTGACCTACACCGGCGGCCTGCAAGGCACCGGCGACACGAAAGCGCCGATGTACATCTCGATCGTCTCGCAGATCGTCGTGCCCCTCGGCATCTGCTTCGTCGTCAAATCGGTCAGCACCCTGCACCCGATCGACGTCTGGTCGGCCATTCTCGTCGGTCACGCGACGCGATGCGGGCTGAGCGTCTGGCGATTCCGTCAAGGGAAGTGGCGCACGATCAGGATCTGAGGGCTCGAGCGGTTTTGCAGCGCCCTTAGTTTTTCGTCATGGCTACCATCGCTTTCCTCGGAACGGGCCTGCTCGGCAGCGCCCTTGCTGAAGCGGCCGCGAAGCGCGGCGACAGCGTGACGGTTTGGAATCGCACCATCGAGAAGGCGCGCGCGCTCGAGCAATTCGGTATTCGCGTCGCGGAAACTCCCGCCGACGCCGTGCGCGGCGCGGAACGCGTCCACCTCGTCCTCAAGGACGATCCCGTCGTCGAAGACGTCGTCGGACAATTGCGATCCGGTCTGAGCCCCAACGCCATCATCGTCGATCACACGACGACCCAGCCGAAGGCGACCGCCGAGCGAGCAACGCGGTTGAACGGACAAGGCGTGAAGTATCTGCACTGTCCCGTCTTCATCGGACCGGCCGCGGCACGCCAGACGAAAGGGACGATTCTCGCCGCGGGCCCCAAGGCGCTGTTCGACGCCGTCGAAGCACCGCTCTCGAAGATGGCGGAGCGCGTGGAGTATTTTGGCGACCGACCAGATCTCGCCGCGGTATTCAAGCTGTGCGGCAACGCATTCATCGTCGGCATCAACTCGGTCGTTGCCGATGCCTTCGCCGTCGCGAAAGGCGCCGACGTCGACCCGGCGCGCGTGCTCGACATGGTCGAGTTCTTCAATCCCGCCGCGATCATCTCGGGTCGCGGCAGGAACATGATCGCCCGCAACTTCACGCCGACGTTCGAGCTGACGATGGCGCGCAAGGACGTGCGCCTCATGATCGAGACTGCCGGGAGCCAGCCACTGTCCGCGCTCCCCTGCATCGCCCAGCGAATGGATACGATGATCTGGGCTGGGCACGGTGCGGACGATCTTGCGGTTCTGGGGAAAGATTCCGTAAGCTAGGGGATGCACCGCCTCCTGCTCGCTACGCTCGTCGGCGTCGCGGCGTGCCGCACGGGTCTACCGGCTGCGGCGTCGACGCGTGAGGTAACCGCGCGGCCGGCGTCGAGCGTGATCACGACGCCCGACGCCGTCCTCAAAGCGCGCGCCGACAGTGCGCGGCTTCCCTACACCGCCGCCGACGTCCACTTCATGTCGTCGATGATCGGCCACCACGCGCAAGCGATCGTGATGTCGCGTCTGGCGCCGACCCACGGCGCAAGCTCCTCCGTGCTGACGCTCGCCTCGCGCATCATCAACGCGCAGCAGGATGAAATCCTGACGATGCAGCAGTGGCTGCGCGATCGAAATCAGCCGGTGCCGGCGGCGACCGGCGCGCCGATGACGATGATGATGGACGGCGTCGATCAGGAAATGCTCATGCCGGGCATGCTCACCGCCGCGCAGATGACGCAGCTGCGCGCCGCCGAGGGCCGGGACTTCGACAAGCTCTTTCTCACCGACATGATTCAACATCATCGCGGTGCGATTCAAATGGTCAAGGAGTTGTTCGCTGCGCCCGGTGCCGGGCAGGACGAGCTGGTATTCAAGTTCGCGTCCGACGTGAATGTCGATCAAACCACCGAGGTCTCGCGCATGCAGCAAATGCTCGCGGCCGTCACCCTTGGGTCGAGCCCTCTATGAGCATGGTCACCACCGCATTGAGATCATCGTACCGGCTGTCCCTGGCCGCCGTCGTCGCCATCGGGGCAGGCTGCACGCATGGCATGCCCGGCTCCTCGAGCGCGTCGATGCCGGGGCCGGTCCAGGCAGGCGCGCCCAGCGACAATCGCTCGCCCGGGGCACCAAATCCCGATCCGCGCGTGGGCCTCAAGTCCGGTTTGTGGAATGCAGGCCAGGCCGAGTGGAACATGCGGCTGCTCTCGAACACGCATCCGTCGGCGCAATTCAACAATACGAATTCCGATCTCGCGTTCGTCGGCCCGTACGCCATTCAGGGCAATTACAACGGCTTTCAGATCTGGGACATCTCGACGCCGACCGCCCCGCGGCTCGCCGAGGCGTACTTCTGTCCCGCGTCGCAGAGCGACGTGTCGGTGTATCGCAACTTGCTGTTCGTCTCGAGCGAAGCGACGTCGGGACGCCTCGACTGCCGGGGCGGCGGCCTCAGCGAACCGGTGAGCAATGAGCGCATTCGCGGCCTTCGCATCTTCGACATCACGGACTTGAGCCATCCGAAGTACGTCGGCAACGTGCAAACGTGCCGCGGCTCGCACACGCACACGCTGCTCGTCGATCCGCGCGATCGCGACAACGTCTACGTCTACATCTCGGGCTCCTCGGGTGTTCGCCCCGCGGCGGAATTGGCCGGCTGCTCCGCGGCCGCGCCCGCGTCCGATCCGAACTCCGCGCTCTTCCGGATCGAGGTCATTCAAGTTCCGCTGGCACATCCAGAGCAGGCGCACATCGTGAGCTCGCCACGGATCTTCAATAATCTCACGCCGCCCGCGCATCACGGTTTGTCCGAGCCCGACAGCGTCGAGGTTGCGGCCTCCCGCGCCCGCGGCCAGTACGACGTGGACGTCTTCGGCATGCGCTACATCCTTCCGCCGGCGATGACGAAGCCGCTCATCGACAGCATCGCCAGGTCGAATGGACATCGCGCGGCGACGCAGTCCGACAGCGCGGCATTGCGCGGCTCGATTCAGGAAATCGCGAACAAGCAGTTCGGGATCGACCCGAAGTCGGGGCCGACGCAGTGCCACGACATCACGGTGTATCCGGCGATCGGACTCGCCGGCGGGGCGTGCGAGGGCTACGGCATGCTCCTCGACATCCGCGACCCGGCGCACCCGTCGCGCATCGCCGCCGTCTCCGATTCAAACTTCTCATACTGGCACTCGGCGACGTTCAATAATGACGGCACGAAGGTCCTGTTCAGCGACGAGTGGGGCGGCGGCGGCCAGCCCAAGTGCCGCGCCGGCGATCCGCGCCAGTGGGGCGCGGACGCCCTGTTCACGATCGATGGCAATCGCCGCCTTCAGTTTCAGGGCTACTACAAGCTCCCGGCGATTCAGACCGCGGAGGAAAACTGTGTCGCCCATAACGGTTCTTTGATACCAATTCCCGGACGCGACGTCATGGTGCAGGCGTGGTATCAAGGCGGCGTCTCGGTGTTCGACTGGACCGATCCGCGCAATGCCCGCGAGATCGCGTTCTTCGATCGCGGCCCCATCGACTCGACGCGCATGATCGGCGGCGGAGAGTGGTCCGTCTATTGGTACAATGGCGTGCTGGTCGGCTCCGAGATCGCGCGCGGCCTGGACGTGTTCGAGTTGACGCCCAGCCCCTATCTGTCGCAAAACGAGATCGACGCGGCCAAGAGCGTGCATTTAGACTATTTGAATACCCAGGGCCAGCCGAAGTTCACCTGGCCGGCGACGTTCTCGCTCGCCCGCGCGTATCTCGATCAACTCGGTCGGTCGAACGGCTTGGCCGCGGCGCGTCTCGCGGCCGTGCGGCAGTCGCTGGCGGGCGCTGAAGGCGTGAGCGGCGCGGCGCGATCGACCGCCCTCTCCACGCTGGCGTCGCAGCTCGACGGCGACGCGGGTCACTCGTCCGACGCGCCGAAGGTGCGGCTCCTCGCGCAGGCGGTGAGGGACCTGGCGCGGTAGCACACGCAAAGCCGACGAGATCCTGACGGCGGACGCGGCGCGGCTCGCCTCTACTGCGACTGCAACGCGTTCGCCGGATTGAGCCGAGCCGCGCGCGCCGCCGGAACCGTCGTCGCGACAAACGTAATCGCGACGATGAGCAGCGTAGCGATCGTGAGAATCAATGGATCCGACGCCCGGATCGCGTACAGGCGGCTGGAAATGAGCTGGCCGGAGAAATACGCCAGCCCCACGCCGATCGCCGCGCCCGCGAGACCGAGCGTCACGCCCTGTTTCATGACCAGCACGAACACCGATCGCGGCGATGCGCCGAGCGCGAGGCGTGTCGCCATTTCCTCGCGGCGCAGCGAACCAGCATACGACACCACGCCGTAGATCCCGACCGCCGAGAGCACGACCGCGATGCCGCCGAAGACGAGCATCAGCGTCATGCCAAGCTCCTGCCGGCGAAGCGTGCCGCCGACGACGTCCGACGCAAGCTGAAAATCGAGCGCCATCGTCGGGTTGATCTTCCGCACCTCGGCGCGAATGGCGCGTTCCACTCCGCCGACGTCGGACTGCGACATGTTCACGACCGCGGTCGCGCGCTGAAACGGAAATTGAGCCAGCGCGAGATAGAATGCCGGCTCGGCCGGGTCGGCGAGTGACTTCTGCCTCACGTCGTCGATGACACCGACGATCGTCGCCTCGGCTTTCGGATCGGGCACCGGATAGCCGGCCGCGAATTGAACGCCGATCGGATCGCGCCCCTTCAGATACTTGTCGACGAACACCCGATTCACGATCGCGACGCGCTGCGTCGTCAGTATGTCGGCGTTCGTGAAATCACGGCCCTTGATGAGCGGAGTGCCCATCGCGGCAAAGAGCCCTGGGCTGGCCGCGCGGCCGCGCGCACCCGCCGGATTGGCCGGGTCGAATGGCTCCCCGTGAAACTGCAGGAGCAGCGAGCTCTCGAGCGCGCCACGCAACGGATACGCCGAGACGATCCCGACGCCCGCGACGCCGCCAACGCGCTGCACGGCGCTCTGAACATCGGCGTGCGCCTGGCTCACCGATTGAGGGGTTCGGTACTGCGGCCCGAGGAAAGAGACGTCGAAGAGCAGCCGGTGCTCCGGTACGAAGCCGGCCGCGGTATTCCGGAGATTAGAGAATCCTCGCACGAGCCAGCCGGCACCGGCGACGAGCATGATCGCCAACGCGACTTCCGCCACCGTCATCGCGGTGAGCCACCGTGTGGTGCCGCGCCCCGCGCTCGCCGAACGACTGCTGTCGTTCATGAGCGTTTTCATATCGCTGCGCATCAGCCGAATGGCCGGCGCCAGACCGATGATCCCCCCCGTGACGATGAGCGTCGCGAACGAGAAGAACAGGGCTCGCCCGTCGAACGACACGGCGTCGAGGCGCGGCAGCTTCGCGGCGCCGAGCGCGAGGAGCGCGCGAAGACCGAGTGCGCCGACCGCGACGCCGACGATCGTGCCCGCCGCGGCGAGGACGAGCGATTCAGTGAGCAGCTGGCGAACCAGCCGACTCCACCCCGCGCCGAGCGCGGCACGCACCGCCATCTCGCGCGCCCGCGCGGCACCGCGCGCCAGCAGCAGGTTGGCGACGTTCACGCAGGCGAGCAGCAACAGCAGTCCGGTCGCCGACATGACGATGACGAGGATCGGGCCAAGGTCGCCGACGATCGAGTCGACCAGCGGACGAGTGACATAGACGCGGTTGCGGTCCGACGCGGGAAAGTCGCGCGCGAGCCCGCCGATGATCGTCGCCATCTCGCCCTTCGCGCGCGCGATCGTCGTTCCGCGACGCAGCCGAATGAAACCTTCCTGGCCGTGGTTGGCGTCATTCGCCGGCGTCCGCTGCGCGATCCAGATGTCGGCGGCATGCGGCATGTCGAAGTCACGCGGCGCGACGCCGGAGATCGTCGAGCTGAATTCGGCGAAGTGAATCGGTTTGCCAACCACCGCGGGATCGCCCTTGTAGAGTTGCTTCCACAGCCGCGTAGAGATCACGATCGCGGGCGGCGGGCCCGGTTGCGGCGGCGCATTCTGCTGAACCTGAAATGCCGTGAAGTCGTCGTGCGTGAACCCCCCGACAGTCATCGGAAGTCCGAACAGCTCGAAGAACCCTTCGCTCACACCATAGACTGTCACGTGAGACGGCGTTCCATCGTCCGCCATCAGCGTGAGATCCCCCGACTGAAATCCTGCCGCGCGTTCGATCGAGAGCTTCGGATCGTTCAGCCGAAAGAGCTCCGCGCCGGAGAGCAGGCCTGTGGTGACCCGGCCGTCCGTGAGTGCGGTCCGCAGACTGTAGAGATCCTGCGGATTCGGATACGGCAGCGGCTTGAGGAGCACGGCGCTGAGCGTCGTGAAGACGGCCGTCGTGGCGCCGATGCCGAGGGCGAGCGTGACGATCGCGGCAAGCGGGAATCCAGGCGACCGGCGGAAGGAGCGGAGCGTAACGCGGATGTCCTGCAGAAGGGCTTCCATTCCGGGACTCCTGACTGCGGCACTGAGAGTGACTGAGAGTGACTGAGAGTGACTGAGAGTGATGGTCCGGCGTCAGCCTGTGCGGGAATGTTGATAGTACAACCGCGTGGCGCGCGCGCAACTGAATGGGGACGAACCTTCACTCTCCGAAGCGCGTGTTTCCGCGTCCGGGCTCAGCGCCACCCTCATCGCGCGTCGATCGCGATCGTTCGGAGAATGCGATACCGGATTGGCTCACCGCAGTCCGTGAGCGCTGCGCTCGAGCACTCGCGCTCGAGTACGTCCACCGGATTGTCGAGCGTCGCGCCGAGGATGCGTCCGTCTTCGAGGTCCACGCGCATCCGCACCTCGAACGTTTCCTTGCCGACCCGGCCGGCCACGCGGCCGTTGGGAAGCTTGGCGACTTCGATCCAGTTGTTCGGCGTGTCGACGACCGGCGCGTCCATCCACGGCGCCGGCATCTTGATGCGCGCGGATACCGGCGGCACGTGCCGAACGACGAGCGTCGCGACGCGCGATGCACTGTCGACGCGCTCGAGCGTGAAATCGAAGTCGACCGCGTCTTCGCCGCGAAGGATTTGCCGGCCGTCGCCCCACGATGGGTTGACCGGAATCACGACACGCGCGTGGTCGCCGGCCCGCGCGAGACTCGGCATGCGCCCCGCGAGCTGCAGATCGACGTAGAACGTGAGGAGATCGAGCATGGGCCCGACCAGGCGCGGATCGATGGTGCGCATGTCGGGAATGGATGGCGTGCCCGGCGCGAGCGTCACCACCTGTCTCGCGTTGCGCGCGCCTGGGGCGATCGGCGCCGCCTTGCCGTTGACGACGAGCGACGACCACGCGAGCTGCTCGACGAGATGCCCCGCTGAATCCCGGGCGACGCGGCCGCCGACGTCGGCGCCGTACCGCACCGAGTCCCGATGGCCGAAGTTCGACGCCTCCATGTGGTAGGCAATGGAGTCGCCGATCGTGTATGCGCGGGCGAGGAGCCCGCGGGGCGCGGGCTGCGCGGCTGCCGAGCTGGTGATGGCGAGTACCGCGGCGGTAACTGCAGCGGCGATGCGAATGATGCGACGGTGCATCGAAGGTTCAGTATGATGGTTGCAATAATACGCGTCGTATCATACGCTTCGTTCTATGGCTGTCAACACGACGCTCGACTTCGCCCTGTTGGGATTGCTGGCCGACGGACAGGCCTCCGGATACGCCTTGCGCCGCGTTTTTCAGACGACGCCGTTGGGACGCTACAGCGACAGCCCGGGGTCCATCTATCCGGCACTGCACCGCCTGGAGCGGCAGGGACTCGTCGCGGGCCGCACCGCGCGGGGCGGGCGCCGCCAGCGTGTGCTGCATCTGACCGCCGCCGGCCGGCGCGCGCTCACACAATGGGCGACCGCTCCGCTCACGCTCGCCGACTCCGAAGGCAAGGACAGCGAGCTTGCGCTTCGTCTCGCGTTGATGAGCAGCATCGCCCCGCGCCACCTCCGGCGTTTTCTCCGCGAATACGCCGAGGTGCTGGAGGAACGCGCGCGACTGTTTGGCGCCGCGGTGCGGGAGATGGCGCCAAAGCTGTCGGCGTCGAATCGACTGGCGGTGGACCTCGGCCTGTTCGAAATGAAATCACGCGCGCGGTGGTGTCGGGCGCGTCTTGCAAAGGCGGGTCGGAGATGATACCCGTGTCATAGTGGAGGCATCATGCGGAATGGGCTGCGACGTGTTCGCGGTGCGCTCGGAATCGGCTTCATCTGGGGAGCCGTATGGTCCGTCGTGGGCGGCGTTCCGCGTTGGGTCTTCGGCTTCAACGCCGACGTGCCGTTCCCCGTCGTCTTCGGTGTACTCGGCTTCATTGCCGGGGTCACGTTCTCCGGGCTCCTCGTGCTGACGGAGCGGCGGCGCAGATTTGATGAAATGTCGATTCGGCGTTTTGCGGTCTGGGGTATCGTGGGTGGCCTGTTGCTGTCGGCCGTGTTCGCCAGGGCCGCGTCGCTTGGCTGGGGAGACGTGCTCGCGCTGGCGCCGACGCTCGCCATTGCCTCCGCGCTGTGCGCAACTGGTTCGCTCGCCGTGGCCAGGCGTGCCGCTGGTGAGAGGCAGACATTGCCTGAAAGTGGCGAGTAAGTAGGCGCGCGGCGTGCGAACCTTGCGAGGTCACGACCCCGGCGTGACCTTAGCGCCGTGTTCCTCTCGGACACCTCGATGCCGATCCACCCATCAGGAGCAGCGTGAATGAATCAGCGAACTCGCAACATCATAGCCAACCTCTTGCTCGGCGTGGCCATTTTCATTCTCGGGGCGTTCCTGGCTCGACAGTTCATGGCGCCGCCGCGTCCGGCGTGGACGAAGGAGTACACGGGCCTCGCTCTGATCTCCGCGATCGCGTCGGGGCTCGTGCGCGGCCGGCGCTGGGTTCGCCCGTTTCAAAGAGCCGACTGACCGTCGTTTGGCTGCTTCGTTATTGCCAGAACGACGCGAGACGCTCGTTCACCACGCGTCGACCTTGGACGCGGCCGGCCCGTGCCGCCGGCGCCGAAATTTCCGGATTCATGACACCGCCGGCGGCGGCGAAGTCCGCCAGCGCGGCTTCATCGGGCCGTAAGAGTTCTATCAAGGCACCGTTGTCTCGCAGGATGTTCATCGTGTCCTCGAGTGCGACGGCGCTCATCGACGGGATTTCCGGCGGTCGCTCGAGCGCGAGGATCATCACTCGGTCGAACCCGGTCGCGAGATCCGCGTTGTCCGTCGAATAGAATCCGCCGTCGATATAATGATCGCCTTGAAACACCACGGGCGGCCAACCGAAGGACGCGGTGCTGGCGATTACCGCGTCCACCAGATCGATCCCGCTGTCGCGATCGAAAGCGCGCCGCTCTCCGGTTTCCGCGTTGACGGCGGCGATCAGCACTCGCTCGGGCCATGTCTCCATCGGAAGTTGCGCCGCGATGAGATCCCGCCGGCTCGCGCTGCTCTTGCCCGACGCTGCCGCTAACGCCAACGATCCGATTTTCCGCAGGAATTCAGTCGGGCTGTCTCCGGCCTGCTTCGCGCGCGCCACGGCGGCGCGGAGCTCTGCCCAGTCGAGCACGGGCGGCCGCTCGGCAGACGGCGGCCCAGGTTGAAGGCGTCGTTGAAACGCGTCTTCGTGCGCGACGCCGCTCGCAAGATGGAGCGCGACCCTCGAGCCGGATGATGTTCCCACGAACAGGTCGGCGTTTCTGACGTCGAGACCCGCGTCAGCCATCCCAGCGATGAGACCAATCTCCCACGCGCTCGCGGCGGGGCCACCACCGGCCAAGACGACGGCACGTCGCGTACGAATTAGTTGATCGGCAGCGGGCACATGATCTCGTGCGTCGCGAACAGAATGGGGCGATTCATCGCCGCGGTCTCCGAACGGGCGCGGTCCGCCAGAACTCTGGATCGGTGTGCACCCACTCCGCGGCGGGCATACTCCAGTTGGGCCGCAGCGCGAAGACGCGACCACCGTCGGCTCGAGCTGCCGCCGCCGCTTCGGCGCGCGTGCGAAACGCGCGAAGAATGTATCGCGTCGAATCGAGCGTGACCCAAACCGACCCGACGATGGGGCGACCGCCGCGCGTGACGCTTGCGACGATGAAGCGTGTGCCCGCGATCGACCACGCGGGCCCGCGACTGAGATCGGGCCGATAGACAGCAAAGCTTTGCACCGGCGTTCCGATCAGCGCGGCCTTTCGTTGCGCGATGCCGCCGAGCGCACGAGACAGCGCGCCGTCGGTCGCGTACACCTTGGCGACGCGCGCGGTATCCGCCTCGGAGGCGAACGTGTTGATCCACCACGCTTCGTGAACGCCATCCACACTCTCGAGGCCGATGTATGGATTCGGGCATCGAAGATCGGCGCAGATCTGCGCGCCGTCGTTCTCGATCGAGCGGTACGCGGAGTCGACGCCGCTCCGAATGGAGTCGCGGTAGACATACATGAAGCGAGGCGCCGAGTGCTGAGCGAGCAAGACCGGCGATAGGAGCGCGAGCAGGCCGAAGACAGTGCGGATCATGAGTGGGAAGAGAGAGTCAATTGCGTGTAGAACGTGCCTGCGAAATTTTCTGGGGTCACAAGAGGCTATGAAACCCGGCTATTCGGGTCGCATCGCGATAAGCGGATCTACGCGCGCTGCACGTCCGGCCGGTATCCACGCTGCGGCAACGCCGATTGCGATGAGCACCAAGCAGCTCGCGGCATACGTCGTCGCATCCGTCGGCGCAATCTGATAGAGGAGGCCCTGCAGAACTCGATTGCCCGCCACTGCGGCGATGAGTCCGACGATCATCCCGCCGCCAACCAGCACCATGGCATCGCGCACCACCAGCCGCACGATCTGGCCGCGCTGGGCGCCGAGCGCGAGACGAATTCCGAGCTCGCGCTGTCGCTCGCGCACCGCGTACGCGACGACGCCGTATATGCCGATCATCGCCAGTAGAAGCGCGCAACCGGCGAACCCCGCGACGACCCGCGCGGCGAGTCGAGCCGGTGCGGCGGATGCTTCGACGGCGTCCTGCATCGGGCGAAGGTTGAAGATCGGCAGCGACTTGTCGATGGCGGTGATCTGTGCACGGGCCGCCCTCATGACGGCGACGGGATCTCCGGCGGATTTGATCAGCACCGTCATATAAAAGATCGGTGATTGTTCAAACGCGAGATATACAGCGGGCTCGGGTTCACCGACGAGCCCCTCCGTCTTGGTGTCACCCACTACGCCGACGATCTCTCCCATGTTCTTCAGCCGCTTTCCGATGGGGTTCTCGCCGCGGAAGTATGCCTTCGCCGCACCGGCGCTGATCACCGCCACGAATCGGCCGTCGGCCTCGACGGCGGGATTGCACCAAACCTCTCCCGGTTTCGGAACGCATCGATCATCGTCCGTGAAATCCCGTCCGCGGAGGACGGGGATGCCGAGCAGCGCGAAATAGCCGGGCGTTGCATACTTCACTTCGACGACGTTTGGCCGGTCGCGCGGCGGCGGCGCTTGCCCTTCGATTGTGAGGGTTCCCCCATTGATTGCCCACGGGGTGAACGGCACACCGTGCCCAAGCGCGACACTCCGGACGCCGGGTAGTGACCGCAATCGCTGTACGACCTCGTCGCCGAACGCCTTCACGTCGGCCGGCATCATGTAGCGCGGGCCTTCCACGCCGGCGCACGTACTATCTGGACTCCACGCCGTCCCGCACTTCGGCAGTGCGATGTCGAACATGACGACATGGTCCGTTCGAAAGCCCGGATCGACGTGAACGAGGCGCGTGAAGCTGCGCGTCAGCAGGAGCGCACCGATGAGCAGGGGCACGACCAGCGCGAGCTGGAAGGCAACCATCGCGCGTCGCGCATGGGTCGACGCCTTGCGCGCGCTGGATGAGCGTCCGCTCGACTTGAGCGCCTCCACGATGTCCGTGCCCGCCGACTGCAACACCGGCGCGAGACCGAACGCCAAACCTGCCGCCAACGTGGTCGCGATCGCGAACGCGAGCACCGTCCAGCCGATCCTGACGTTCACGAGCAGCGGCACCGCCGCGCTCTGTTGCGCGACGATGATCCGCACGACACCCTCGGCGAGTGCCACCCCGAGTGCCGCGCCAAGCGATGCGAGCGTGAGACTCTCAATGAGCACCTGCGTCGCGATGTGTCGCGCGCCCGCCCCAACGCGAGACGGATTCCAATTTCGCCGGTGCGGCTGCTCGCGCGCACGAGCATGAGCGTTCCGATATTTGCGCATGCGATCAACATCAGCGCGGCGACCGCGCCGAAGAGCACGAGGATGAGCTGGCGAGAGTCGCCGATTTGATGATCGCGCAGCGGTTGAATGTCGAAGTCGAGCCCGGTCTCGGCCTCGGGATACGCCGCACGCAGCTGCGCGGCGACCACACGCGCTTTCCGTCGCGCCTCGTCGAAGCTCACGCCACGCTTCAGCAGCGCGACGGGTCCGCGAAACACGCGGTTGCCTCGGAGATTGGACCAGCGCGCATCCTCGAGTGCCGGTCGCCAGATGTCAGCATCGCTGGGAAAGTTGAACGACGGCGATGCAACGCCAACGATCGTGTAGCGCGTTCCATCGATCGACACAGCGCGCCCAACAATTCCCGGATCGCCACCGAACTCCCGCCGCCATACACCGCTACTCAACACCGTAACTTTCGGCGCGCCGCGCTCCGCATCCTCGCGCAGCAAGCCGCGACCGAGCGCCATACGCGTCCCGAACATCGCGAACCAGTTACCCGTGACCTCGGCCGCAGTGAGATGGACGGGACCGCCGTCGGCGACCAGTCCGACCTGACTGGTCATCCACGCGCCGACTTCCTCGAATGAGTCGTTGAGCGTTTTCCAATCGGCGAGATCCGGCGGCGACATCGCGTCGTATGGTCGCGTTCCGCGGTTCAGCGTCCACACGAGCCGATCGGCATTGGCGAACGGAAGTGGCGCGAGCAAGACACCGTCGACGATGCTGAACATCGCGGTCGTCGCGCCGATGCTGAGCGCGAGGGTGATTACGATAGCGGTCGCGAACGCGGGGCTGCGACGCAGTGAGCGGAGGGCGAGGGCTATCGGGCGCATGACGGTTGGGACACTCGATCAGGCGATGACCCTGAGCCTCCCTCTTTTCGAAGACGCGCAACTCCGCAGATTGCCTGTCAGTTCATCGTTCGTCATACGGCCGTTACGAGAACTCGAACATCTCCGCCAGCGTTCCGAACACCGCGGCCAGGGTCGCGCTCGTGAGGGTCCCGAGCCGTTTCCGCAGCCGCTCGCGATCTACCGTCCGCAACTGGTCGAGCGCAACCCGTCCCTCCTTGCCGCCGAATCTGCACGCCGGACGAAATGGATAGGCGTGCCCGCCGGTCGCCATCGGCGCCACCATGACGGTCCGCAGATGATGATTGAGCTCGTCCGGCGACACAATCAGACACGGCCGCGTCTTTCGGATTTCGCGTCCGCGCGTGGGATCCAACTCGACGAGATAGACCTCCCCGCGACTCGGGACCCGCGCAGGACGTGCTACCACGTCACCACTCCCACTCCTCTTGATCGAACGCGGGACTGGGTGTCGTCAGGAGCCCGTCCTCACCCCGGGCGTGGAGTTGCGCCGCGGCCTCTGCCCAGCCGGCTCGCACGCCCTTCGTCGCCGCAATGACGATGCGACCGTGTTCGGCGTGCAACTCGACTTCCCCGGCGAGACCCGCCTGTTCGAGGAGGGGCTTGGGGATTCGCACGCCATGGGAGTTGCCGATGGCGACAATGCGGGCGCGGATGGCAGCAGACCGGGGCATGGTACCTACAATGTAATTACTGCGGGCACCCCGGGCAAGAAGCCGGTTGGCCCTCTAGCGACAATTAGACTGCGGAGTTGACCAGCCTGAGTACGCAGCGGGCTGGTTTGGGCGACAGGCTTCAGCCAAGCTATTGCCGCTCGATAATCTCACACGTATAACGTCGCACCGCACCTCGTCGCCCACGCGTCAGACGGGACGATGCATCTCGGTGCAGCCGCGGCCTTCCACCCTGCGTCAACGCCATCCTCCTCACCCGCCCCATCCTCCGTGGCACACCGCATGAATGCCCTCCCTGCGTGTCCGAACAATTCACTTTCTTCTCCGAAGACCTCCGCTATCCCGAAGGCTTCCGCTACCAGCCGGAACTGATCTCGCGCGCGGACGAGGACATCCTCCTCGAGCAGCTGCACACCCTGCCCTTCCGCGACTTCGAGTTCCACGGCTTCACCGGCAAACGCCGCGTCGTGTCATTCGGCTGGAAGTACGACTACACCGAGCGGCAGCTCAACAAGGTCGAGGACATCGCGCCATTCCTCATCCCGCTCCGCGAACAAGCCGCCGCATTCGCCGGCGTGCAGCCCTCCGCGTTGCAGCACGCGCTCGTCACCGAGTATTCACCCGGCGCCGGCATCGGGTGGCATCGCGACAAAGCCGAATTCGGCATCGTCATCGGCGTCTCGCTCGTTTCCGCGTGCGCCTTCCGGCTGCGCCGCAAGCTCGCCGACGGCAAATGGGAGCGTTTCACCCTCACCGCCCAGCCACGCTCGGCATACCTCATGAGCGGGCCGTCGCGCACCGAGTGGGAACACAGCATTCCCGGCGTCGACGCGCTCCGCTACTCGATCACCTTCCGCAACCTGCGCGAGGATTGAGGAAACTCTAAATACTTCAGGGACGCGGGTTCTTGTCGCGGCGGCGCATCATCCAATACAGCGCCGGCAGCCCGATGATCCAGTCGCCGATCCCGCCACTGCCTTTGCTCGGCGCATCGGCTGCCTTCGCATTGCCGGACGTCGCGACCGCGCGCTCCTTCGCCATCACCGGCACGGCGCCTTCGCTGCCGATACGCACCTCGCGCTCGACGATGCGCACGGCACCCTTCTTCGGCTCGACACCAGCCCCACGCTCCGTCGCCCACGCCTGCGTGAACTCGGCGCCGAAGAGCACGATCATTCCGGCGTAGTAGAGCCACACGATCAGGATCGCGAGCGCGCTCGCCGCGCCGAAGCTGCTGCCCGGATTGCTGTGGCCGAGGTAGAGGCCGATCACGAACTTGCCGACGACGAACAGCACGGCGGTGAAGAAGCCGCCGTGCCACACGTCTCTCCAATCCACTCTCGCGTCGGGCAGCACCTTGAAGAGCGCGGCGAACAGCGCGGTAAGCACGCCGAGCGACACGATCAGATCGATCGCGAAGGCGACCGCCTCGAGACCGCCGAAGAGTGCCGAGAACGATGCGATCAGCGCCGACAACGCGAGTGACGCCGCAACGAGAAAGCCCAACCCCAGCACCATGCCGATCGAGAACAGGCGCTTCATGAGGAAATTCTTAATGCCGCCCTGCTTGGGATCCGGCTCGACGTTCCATGCTTTGTTGAGCGCGTCCTGCAGCGAGAGAAACGCGCCCGTGGCACCGAGCAACAGTCCGACGATGCCGAGGATGGTCGCGACGGTGCCGCCGCCCATGCTGTTCATGCCATGCGAGATCATCCCGTGGATCTGCTGTGCCGCATCGGGGCCGACCATTCCGGAGAACTGACCCTCGAGCGACTTCTGCACCTTGTCCGGCCCCCACACCTTGCCCGCGATCGTCACGAGCAGAATCAGCAGCGGCGGCAGCGCAAAGATCGTCGAGTAGGAGAGCGCGGCCGCGCGCGTTCCGCACTCGTCTTCGTTGAACCCATTCCACGCCGCTTTGAGTATGTTCAGCACGCTCGAGCTCGTCCTCAATTGTTTTCGTACCAACAAGGCAGGCCACGTGCCGATCATTCGCGAATTCGACAATTCATGAGCCGCGCGCATCGCATCGCCGTCATTCCCGGCGACGGGATCGGCAATGAGGTCGTGCCGGCCGGACAACAGGTGCTCGAAGCCGCGGCGCGACGATTCGACTTCTCACTCGAGTGGCAGCACTTCGATTGGAGCTGCGAGCGATATGCGCGCACGGGCGCGATGATGCCCCTGGACGGACTCGACCAGCTCCGTTCGTTCGACGCCATCTTCCTCGGCGCCGTCGGATATCCAGGCGTGCCGGATCACGTGTCGCTGTGGGGTTTGCTGCTGCCCATTCGCCGCGGCTTTCAGCAATACGTCAATCTTCGCCCCGTGCGGTTGCTGCGCGGCATTCAATCGCCGTTGCGCGATCGCGCGCCGGGGAGCCTCGACTTCGTCGTCGTTCGCGAGAATACGGAAGGTGAGTATTCTGATATCGGTGGCATCGAGCACGAGGGGACGCCCGATGAGCTCGTCACGCAGACGGCGACGTTCACGCGGCGCGGCTGCGATCGCGTCATGCGCTACGCCTTCGAGCTTGCGCGCACCCGCGGGCGTCACGTGACGTCGGCGACCAAGTCGAACGGGCTGCGACACTCGATGCCGTACTGGGACAACCGATTCACGGCGATCGCCGCCGAGTATCCTGATGTGCGCGCGGACCAATATCACGTCGACATTCTGAGCGCGCACTTCGTTCGGCATCCCGATTGGTTCGACGTCGTCGTCGCGAGCAATCTCTTCGGCGACATCCTGTCGGACCTGGGCCCGGCGATCGCCGGTTCGATCGGGATTGCGCCGAGTGCGAATCTGAATCCGGAGCGGGAGTATCCGTCGATGTTCGAGCCGGTCCACGGATCGGCGCCGGACATCGCGGGTAGAGGCATCGCGAATCCGATCGGACAGATCTGGTCGGGCGCGATGATGCTCGAGCATTTGGGCGAGCGCGCCGCGGCCGCGTCGGTGGTGCGGGCGATCGAGACGGTCCTCGCCGATCCCGGTGCTCCGCGCACGGCGGACATCGGCGGCACCGCGGGTACCACGGATGTCGCGCAGGCGATCTCAGCGGAGGTTCGCTGACGATGCAGGCGTAAAGCTTGCGCCAGAGATCGTCCGACGAGTTGGCATCTCTGGAGAGAGGAGTGGACGATGGCGGACAATCGAGAGCACGAAGGCTTCAACGACGAACAGGGCACGCGACGCGCGATCGAGCCGACGGGGAGTCAGGCCAGCGAGATCGCGGGACAAGGGCGGATGAAGGCACAACCGCCGGCGGGGACGACACCGTCGCACGAGCGGGCGAGCTTCAGTGATCCGGTGTCCGAGAACACGGATCCGACGGCGCCGGATAGTCCGGAGAATACGTTCCGGCAAAGCGATCGATAGGAACACGAGCTACCACGGACAAACGTCGGACGTTCACGGACCGGCACGGAGACGGCGTTTGAACGGCGTTTGAACGGCGTTTGCAGTTGAGTGCTTTTCTTAGAACACCCTCGGGAGGCTTCGATTCGCGAAGCCTCCCGAGGGTGTTGTAAAAAAAAGGTCCTGAACGGCCGTTAACCGCAGTTGACGCCGTCTCCGTGCCGATCCGCGTATTTCCGAAGTTTGTCCGTGGTATGCTCGTTCAGGGCGCCCCCACTTTCGCCGTCTTGATATAGTCCAGCTTCGGAAACAGCCTGCTGAGATACGAATTCCCCATGGTCATGATGAAGTGCTGTTCCGGATCTTCGCCGTACGCACTGTACAGCGAATCCACCACGTCCATGCCTTCGACGACTTTCCCGAACGGTGCGAAGCCCATCTTATCGAGCCGAGCGTTGTCCGCCAGATTAATGAAGAGCTGATGCGTCCGTGTCCGCGGGCCTTCCGTGGCGAACGTGATCGTGCCGCGCGCATTCGACTGGCGCACCGAGTCGTCCGGTAGCCGCTTGTCGTCCCACGCATCGTTCTTCTTCGGCTCTCCGTTCAGGCCGAACTGCACGACGAAACCGGGCACGACACGAAAGAACCGATTGTCGTCGTAGAAGCCGTCGTTCACGAGACGATAGAATCGCTCGACCCCGATCGGCGCCCACGCCTTGATCGCCTGCACCACGAACTTTCCGCGGCTCGTCTCGAACACGACGCGGAACGAGTCGGGGGCGGGAGTGGCGGTGCTGTCGGCCTTGGCGGCGGTCTTCTCTCCGGCGGTCCCACACGCCACGGCAGCGACGGCCAGCATCACTCCAACGATCAGTCGCCGCGCCCTCACTTCGGCCACCCGCCCTGTGGAATCCCCTTCGTGACCCGCAGCGCATTCTCGAAATACACCTTCTTTAATACTGAATCTGGAAGATCAATTCCATAAAGTTTCCAGAAGGCGTGATAGGGCCGATAGTAGTCGAAGTAGTCGTCTCGCGTCTCGAACACACGCCAATAGTACGGATACTCTTCCGGCTGGAAGGAGTCCTTGCCGAACAGGATGCGGTCCTGATACTTGACGAAGAAGTCGTGGGCGGCGCGCGGCTGGCGGCCGATGTCGTACAACACCGCACCGACCTCCGTCACCACGTTCGGCATCTCGTCCATCATCTTCGCGAGCTTCGGCAGATCGTTCGCCGACCAGCCCATGTGCGCCGCGACGAACGTGACGTTCTTGTGCTTGCGGAACAGGTTGTCCCGCTCCGTCATCAGCTCCTCGAAGCTCGGGAAGCGATCCTGCGGATACCGGCGGTCGCTGAACAACGACAGCTCGAGCCACCGCTCGTTCGTGAAATCGATCGGCTTGAAGAACTCCTGCGGATCCGCGGTGTGAATGAACACCGGAAGATGCAACCGCGCGCATTCGTCCCAGATCGGATCGAGCTCCGGATCATCGATCCGCAATCGCGATCCGTCGGGCTTTCGAATACTCAAACCGAAGCTCTTCGAGACTTCGCCGACCCCGACCGCGCCCGAGGCAACGTCCGAGTCGAGCTGCGCCACCGCGCGCTGCGCCCAGCCCGGACCGACATTCCGAAAGTCGATGCCCGCCAGCACGCGTACGCGGTCGCGCATCTTGTCCGACGCCTTGATCGCGTTCAGCGCCCGCTTGAGCCGCGCACCAGAGAGATTGTCCGCCGAAACCATGATGCGCACGTTCAGCTGATCCAACGCGCGGCCGAGTGAGTCGAGGCCCTCCGCGGAATCGATCAGGCCGCCCGGATGCCCGTGATAATCGATGGCCGGATACTTGGCCTTGGGCTTCATGTGCGCATCCGTCACCAACGTCGACTTCGGGCGGTAGTCCAGAATGCTCGGCGGCGGAAACTCGGGCGCGGCGCAGCGGCGGGGACGAATCTCCGTCATGCCGGCGGGACAATCCTCGCCGTCTTGAATCGCGACGCCGCCCATCCCACGGCCGCCGCCACGTCCGGTCGGCTGCTGCGCGGTGAGAGCACCGGCGAAGAGAACAGCGGCGCCGAGGGAGCAAAGTGCGCCGACGAAGTGCGTGCTACGCATGGATGTTCCGGGAGGAAGGTGTGGGGAAAATCTGTCACGCGAGAGAACCCTTGTCATCCCGAGCGACCCTGAGCGCACCGATTGTCATCCCGAGCGACCCTGACCCTGACCCTGATCCTGACCCTGAGCGTAGCGAAGGGGAAGGGAAAGGGGAGTCGAGGGGCCCCCCGTCCCGGCGGAGAAGCGCCATGCAGCGCTCCGCTGAGAAGGGGGTCCCTCGACCGCGGCGCCTCCGCGCCGGTGGCGCGCCGCCGCGCGCCCGAGTAACGTCGAATGATGAAACACATCCTCCTCATTCTCGCGAGCGCCACGGCGCTCCGGGCCGTTGGTGCCCAGGCCGGCGTGCAGACCTGGACGATCGATCCGAATCACAGCGCCGCCCAGTTCGCGGTGAAGCACATGATGGTTTCGACGGTCCGCGGTCAGTTCGAGAAGATCAACGGCACCATTCAGTACGACGGTCGCGATCTGAAAACCATGAAGGTGAACGTCACAATCGACGCTGCCACGGTCAACACGCACATTGAAAATCGAGACAAGGATTTGCGCAGCGCGAACTTTTTCGACGTCGAGAAGTATCCGACGATCACGTTCGTCTCCACCCGCGCGCAGCCGGTAGACGCCGAGCACTTCAAGTTGACCGGCGATCTCACGATGCACGGCGTCACGAAACCGGTGACGCTGGACGTCGAAGGGCCGTCGGCGCCGGTCAAGCAGGGACCAATGCTGCGCACCGGTGCGAGCGCGACGACGAAGATCAATCGCCACGACTTCAACTTGAATTACAGCAAGATGGTCGAGGCGACGCCGATCGTCGGCGATGAGATCACGATCACGATCGATCTCGAGGCGACGAGGAAGCAGTAGCGGGCGTATGGGCGTATGCGCGCATGGGCGCATGGGCGTCGGGGCGTCGGGGCGTCGGGGCGTCGGGGCGTGAATGCTTGGAACATTCTGACTACGCCGCCGTTCTATACGTCTAGACGAACGTAGACCCGCCCACGCCCCGACTCTCGATCGATGTTGATGCTCCTCGGCGCCGTCATGGCGTTGCATGTGTTTCAGGGTGGTCAAGCGCCGCGACGCGAACGGCCCACCATCGTTCGTGACAGCGCGAGTACCGACACCGTCAAGAGCAGACGGCCCGCGAAGCGGCTGCCCGTGACGGCCGAGCTGCTGCGCACCGCATTTCGCGACGCCGGCGCGCGAGACATGCTAACTCGCGCGCGCAAGACGCGACTCGCCGAGGACTCGTCGCTCGTCAGCTACGTCGCGAAGGCGCGGCAGCGCACCACGTTCACGCTAGGGATCGGCTCGATCGGTCCGCAGCGGACCATGTACCGTTCCGAAGCGGTGTCCGAGGTGTCGTGGCGGGCGGGAGTCGGCGCGCAGGTGAAGCTCACCGGTGCTCGCGTCGGCATGCCCATGGGTAACAGGGACGATGAGCGCGACGACCTGAAAGAGAATCTGGCCAGCTCCGACCTGACTCCCATTCCCTACTATCCGGGCCAGGAGGCACTCTGGATCGCGGGCGGACGAGTTCGCGCCGACGTGAACGATGAGGATTTAGTGAATCCGCTCGCGAATGGCGCCGAAGCGTACTACACGTATGCGAGCGGGGACTCGATGAGCTGGCGGCTGCCGGCCGGCCAGCGCGTGCGCCTGCGCGAGATCAAGGTGCGGCCGCGCAAACCGGAGTGGAATCTCGTCGTGGGGTCGCTGTGGTTCGACGTCGAGAGTGGAAATCTCGTGCGTGCCGCGTTCCGTCTCGCGACCCCGCTCGATCTCTGGATTCCAATGAAGGAGGCCGCGAAGGAGGACAGTTCATCGTCCAAGGTCGGCATGATGATCGCCAAGGCGATCGTGTCGCCGCTGCAAGCCAAGCTGACCGGCGTCACGATCGAGTACGGATTGTTCGAGAACAAGTACTGGCTTCCGCGGGTGCGTTCGTTCGAGGGCACGGCACAGATCATGTTCGTGAAGCCGGCGATCATGTTGGAACAGAGCTTCACGTACGCGAGTGTCAACGGACCGGTGAACTTCACGGCGATCGCCGCCAATGAGCCGGACGAGTTTCCCGTGCGCGCTCCCGATTCGCTCTCGCGGGCCGACGCGCGCAAGTGGCGCGACTCGGTGAGAACCGCACTCTCGAAGCGCCGCACCGCCTTTGACGATTCGCTCAAGAAAGTGTCGTGCGACTCGACGGGGTATCGGACGCTCGCGCGTGAACGCAGAGCCAGCGGACAGATGGTGGCTGTGACCTATCCGTGCGACATCGAGAAGCTCATTGCGTCGCCCGATTTCGACCGCCCGATCTTCGACGCGAACGACGACGTGTGGGGCAAAGCCGATCGCGACGCGCTGCTCAATGCGTCGCTGCCGTTCGGGGCGCAAGCGCTGATGCGATTCAGCGAGCTGCCCCGCCCTGATTTCCGCTACGGTCTTTCAATGTCGCGTTACAACCGCATCGAAGGATTCTCGACCGGCATCGGCATCGATCAACAACTCGGTGGCGGGTACAGCGCAGGCTTGGTCGGGCGTCTCGGCACCGCCGATCGCGAGCCGAACATCGAGCTTTCCCTGTCACGCACGAACCTCGTTCACACCGCGACGCTCACCGGCTACAATCGCCTCGTCTCGGCGAACGATTGGGGCGATCCGTTGAGCTTCGGTTCGTCGTTGTCGGCATTCCTGTTCGGGCGCGACGAAGGCTTCTATTATCGCGCGAGCGGTGCCGAGCTCGCGTGGAATACCGATTTTGGTCCGCGTCTCGATTGGCGGTTGTTCGGCGAAGAGCAGCGCACGGCCGAGTGGCGCAACAACTACTCGTGGGGAACCGAGTTCATTCCCAACATCGTCGCGGCGCGCGGTGCGAGCGCGGGCGCCGCGGTGCATTGGCGTCACGACACCGGGGTCGACCCGCGCGCGTTTCGAACCGCGACCGACGTGCGCCTCGAGACCGCGACCGGTGATTCAACGTATGGTCGGGGCGCGATCGACTTCACGGTCTCCCGCGGGCTCACGCGACGTACCTCCGCTGCCATCACCGTCGGCGGCGGATCGAGCGTCGGGCAGCTCACGCCGCAGCGCCGCTGGTTCCTTGGCGGCGCGCAAACGATTCGCGGCCAGAGTCCCGACACGACACAGAGCGGCAATGCATTCTGGATGTCGCGCGCCGAGCTCGGGCTCGATGAGGATTTGGCGCGCGTCGCGCTGTTCGGCGATCTCGGGTGGGTCGGCGATCGCCGAGCGTGGCGCGATGCAGGGCGGCCGATGAGTGGCGTTGGCGTCGGCTACTCGATGATGGACGGCCTCATTCGCTTCGACGTGGCGCGAGGCATTTATCCGCGGACACAGACGCGGTTGTCAGCGTATTTGAATGCGAGATTTTAGAACTACCCGCATTGTCATCCCGAGCGAGCCTGAGCGTAGCGAAGGGGAGTCGAGGGACCCCCGTCCCGGCGGAGGAGCGATAGACAGCGCTCCGCTGACGCGAGGGTCCTTCGACCGCGGCGCTGCGCGCCTTCGCTCGGGATGACACGGGCGCGCCTCCGCTCATATAACGCCTAGACAAACCCCGGCGGCCGCTCCCCAGCCACACCAAACGCCCGCTCCAATGCCACCCCCGCCCGCCCAACTGTTCCTTCATCGAACAACCGCCCGAGCAGCGTCACACCATGCGGCACGCGTCGCGGCGGATTGAACTTCGGTAACGGATGCGCCGGATCCGGCGCCCAGTCGCTGCGCGCCTCGGACACCTGCACGAACCCCGCACGCAACGTGAGCGACGGATGCCCCGTGAAGTTCGTGATCGTGAGCATCTCATCGCGCAGCGACGGCACGAGCAGCAGATCGACTTGCGAGAAGATGCGATCCATCTCACCCGCCACCATCCGCCGAAAGCGATCCGCCTGCACGAAATCCACCGCCGACAAGAAGCGCGAGATGCGAAAGAGATTCGGCCACGCGTCCGGCACCTGCGCCTTGAGCTGATCGACGCGATGATCGAGCGTGATGTCCTCGAACGCCGCGGCCGCTTCGGCGAACAGCATCAGCTGCAGTGAATCGTACGGCCAATCGGGCAGCGTAACTTCCGTCGGCACCATACCGAGCTTCTTCACCGTGTCGAGCGCCGCGCGATCGACGTCCGTCGCCGGCGCTTCCTTCATCCACGCCGGGAAGTAGCCGACGCGCAGTCCACTCACGCCCGCCGTCGCGTCGAAATCGAGATGACTCGGCAGACTGTACGTGTCGGCGGCGTCGGGGCCGCTGATGGCATTCAGCACGAGCATCGCGTCTTCGACGCCGCGGGTCATCGGCCCGAGCTTGTCGAGCGACCAGCAGAGCGTCATCGCGCCGGTGCGCGCGACACGGCCGAACGTCGGACGCAGTCCCGTGACACCACACCGCATACTCGGCGCGATGATGCTGCCGCCCGTCTCGCTGCCCACCGAGAATCCAACGAGACCGGCAGCTGTCGCCGCGCCAGGGCCCGCGCTCGATCCCGACGCGCCCTCCTCGAGCAGCCATGGATTCATCGTCTGCCCGCCGAACCAGATGTCGTTCAGTGCGAGCGCGCCGAGGCTGAGCTTGGCGATGAGGACCCCACCAGCATTCTTTAATCGCGCGACGACAGCCGAATCAGCGGTGGGCACGCGATTGCGATAGAACTCCGCACCCCACGTCGTGGGAATGCCCGCGGTGTCGAGCAGATCCTTCACGCCGAACGGAATGCCATGCAGCGGGCCGCGATACTTCCCCGCGGCGATCTCGGCATCTGCCTGTTTCGACTGCGCGAGCGCGGCGTCGCGCGTCACCGTGATGACGCAGCGAAGCTTGGGATCGAAGCGCTGGATGCGATCGAGGTAGATGTTGGTGAGGCGCGTCGACGTGAGCTTCTTCGACTGGATCCAGTGTGAGAGTTGCGCGACTGTCGCAAACGCAATCGCGTCGTCGGTTGCCGGCAGCGGGCCCGGATCGGTTGTGCTGCGCACGAAGCGATCGCGTGCGGGATTCGCATCCTTGCCGATCGTCAGCGGATTCCACCGCGACGCGGGCTGCACGGCATCGGCGATCGCGACCTTGCGCGGCCCCGTGCGTCGCTCCATGAGCGATGCCATCGCCGTGCGCCAACTGTCGGCCGCCACCTTTCGCTCGGCGTCGGTCATCGCGACACGCGCGAGCTTCTCGGCTTCAGCGAATGTCGTCGTCGTCACCGGCGGACCTGCACCCGGTCCGGTATTGAACGCCGGCGGCGCGCCCGGTGTGCCGGGCGTGGAGCTCGCCGTCGCGGACGATTGCGAATCGCCATTGCGACAGGCAGCGGCAGCGCCGAGGAGTCCAAGCGGCGCGGTGATGAGAAACTGGCGTCGGGTATTCACGATTTGGGAATGCGAAGGAAGAGGTAGGACCCAAATCGTAGCGCGAACTGGGCGCGCCGGGAAGAACGTCAGTCACTCATTGCGGTGTGAGCGCGATGGTGAGCGACACAGGGTGCGTCGAAGAACAGCCGCAACTCGGATTGTCGCCCGTGACCGTGACGTCCTGGTTGACCGTCGTGAATCCGGGCGCCGAGATCGACAGGTGGTAGTCGCCTGCGGTGCCGGGAATCATGCAGACGGTGTCGCACGACATGGTGGTTTGAGTCGGTCCGGTGACCGCGATCGTCGCGTCCTTCACCCCTGTGCGCGTCGCGGCCGATTGAAGTGTGATCGTCAGCGCGAGCGGCAGTGGACACGGGAGCGCCAGACATTCGCCGCCGCCGCATGCGGCAGCGCCAGCAAGAAATGCGAGACCGGTCAGTTTGAGCATACCCGCCTAACCTCGGCGCGCGTACGCCGGTCACCGCTCCTATTGACATTCGATACGAGCCGCTGCATTCTCATATCGACAGCCGATAGGAGTGGCATGACCCGGCCGACGCCGTTGCTTCAGGGAACGCTCGATGTGCTCATTCTCAAGGCGCTCACGCTCGAGCCGCTGCACGGGCTCGGCGTCTCGCGGCGCATCGACCAGATCACGCGCGGCGCCTTCGTCGTGGGACCGGGATCGCTGTTCCCCGCCTTGCATCGCCTCGAGGAAAAGGGTTGGCTCGAGGCGTCGTGGGGCGAATCGGAGAACAATCGGCGCGCCAAGTACTACAAGCTCACCGCCGCGGGTCGCCGCCAATTCACCGCCGAGGCCGCGGAGTGGAATCGTGTCGCCGGCGCGATGACCGCCGCGCTCGAGTCGACATGATCTCCGCATCCAGCCTGTCGATGTGATCATGCGCGTTCTCATCGCGTTGCGCAGTCTCTGGTGGAATCTTCGGCACCGAGCGCGCGTGGACGAAGCGCTCGACGACGAGCTCGCGTTGTATGTGGATCTTCTCACAAAGGATTACGAGGGCCGTGGCCTTTCACCGACCGACGCGCGACGCGCGGCACTCGTCGCAACCGGCGGTTCGACGCAGGTGAAAGAAGCTACCCGCGACGCCTGGCTGGGAAGCAGCATCGCGGCCCTGGCGCGCGAGCTTCGGTATGCGTGGCGCTCGCTCGCCCGTTCGCCTGGGTTCGTCGCGATCGCGATCGTAACGCTCGGCGTCGGCATCGCCGGATCGACGACCATCTTCACCGTGGTCAACGCCGCCCTGCTCCGCCCGCCGCCCGACATCGCCGCGCCGGCCGAGCTCGCGACGATGGAACGCGTGCAGCCGACGTCGACGTTCGACGACTTCAGCTATCCCGACGCGAAAGACTTCGACGCGCAGACGACCACGTTCGCGGGCATCGCCGCGTACAACGGCACCTACATGTCGTTGTCGACAGGCCGCACCACCGAACGAGCGTGGGTGAGTTACGTCAGCGACAATTACTTCGACGTGCTCGGCGTGCGGCCCGCGCTTGGCCGGCTCATGACGCGACATGATGCGATCGACGGACCCGCCGGTCCCGTCATCGTGCTTGGCTACTCGCTGTGGGAGCGGCGATTCGGCGCCGATTCGAATGTGATTGGCCGGATCGTGTCATTGAACGAAGGGAGATTTACCGTGATCGGCGTTGCGTCGCGGCGGTTCATCGGCGCCATGACGCTCCATCCGATGGAAGCGTTCATTCCGCTCACGGCAACGAGGTTCGCGAGCCCGGGTGGTCTGCCCGCCGATTTCCTGACGTCGCGCAGTTCGGGATGGTTGCGATTGATCGGACGGATGCGCCCTGGCGTGACGCTCGAGCGAGCGCAGAGCGATCTGTCGACCGTCGCCGCGCGCCTCGCGTCGACGTATGCATCGAACAAGGGCCGCGGCGTGCGCGTGTTCGCGGGCGCGGGCATGACGTTCGAAGAGCGCGTCGACGCCGCGCGCATGCCGCGGTTGCTCTCGCTGGCGGTCGCGTTGCTCTTGCTGCTCGCCTGCGCGAACGTCGCGAGCTTGTCCCTCCTACGCGCATCGGCAAAGCGCCGCGAGTTTGCAACTCGACTCGCGCTCGGCGCGTCGCGCGCATCGCTCACCCGGCTTCTCGTCATCGAGGGCGCGTTGATCGCCTCCGCCGCAGCGCTGCTCGGATTGGGACTCTCGCAGCTGCTCGTGCGAACGACGTCGATCGTTGGCGGGATCGTGTCGATTCACGCCGTCGACCTGTCGATCGACCGCCGCGTATTGCTCGTCACAATCGCCGTCGCCGCGGCGACAGCCATACTCGTGTCTCTGCTCCCGAGTGTGCACGCGTCGCGGACCGATCTCGCCGTGCTGCTCAAGGACGGCGCGGGCGGAGCGATTCGGCGGCGCACGCGAGGCCAGCGCGCGCTCGTCGTTCTTCAAGTGGCGGCCTCGCTGGTCCTGCTGTCGTCCGCGTCGATCGTCTATAGCGCGTTCCAGCGGTTGATGCACGTCGATCCCGGATTCGACGCGCGCGGCCTGACGTTCGATTATCCGGAGCTGCGGGACATCGGCTACGATTCGGCCGCGCGCCGGCAGTTCGAGCGCGCGCTCTACGCGCGAGGCCAGTCCGATCCGTCGTTCGACGCCGTGGCACTCACGTCCACGGTCCCGCCGCAGGAGTATGCGACGCGCGTGTCGGTGTTTCACCCGGGTCAGGAGCCGCCGCCCGGCGCACTCGACGGACACGAATTCGAGCTCGGCACGCGCGTGGCGGTGGATGCGATCTCACCGAATCTGCTGGACGTGATGCGCATTCCACTGCTCGCGGGACGCGCCTTCACGTTGGCCGACGACGAGCGCAGTGAATCGGTCGTTCTCGTGAGCCGCGCGCTCGCGGACGCGTTTTGGCCGCGGGCGAATCCGATCGGTCAATATCTGTCGTGGCCGAGTGTGAGCGGCGCTCGCCGGCCGCCGATGCGCGTCGTCGGCGTCGTCGCGAACACGCGCCATCGCTCGTTGACGAGCGATCCGCCGCTCGTGATGTATGTGCCATTTACCCAACACGCCGAGCTATTTCCGGCGATCGTGGTGCGCGGGAAGCACGGCGTACCGCCTTCGCCGCGGGCCGTTCACGATTTTCTCATGCGCGTCGATCCGCGAGTGCCGGTGTTCGGCGCCCAGCCGCTGATCGATCACGTGGCGAGCGAGATTCGCCCACAGCGCATTGCCAGTGCATGGATCGGCGCCTTTGGCGGTATCGCCTTGGTGCTTGCCGCGATTGGACTATATGGAGTCGTCGCGCAAGGGGTGGTGCAACGCACGCGCGAACTTGCCGTGCGCTGCGCGCTCGGTGCGACGCCGGGGGAGGTCATGACGCAGGTGCTTCGCGACGGATTGGCGTTGTCCGCATTGGGCGCCGTCGCCGGCGTCGCGGGATCATTCTGGGCGTGGCGCGCGTTGCGCGGCATGTTCGCCGGCGTCGATGCGAATCCGTCGGCCGTCCTCGCCGCACTCGTGCTCCTCGGCACCGCGACCGTCGCGGCGAGCTATGTGCCCGCGCGGCGCGCGGCGCGACTCAATCCGGTCGACGCGCTGCGCAGCGACTGAGCTCAGCGTCCTCCACCCGGCGTCACCCGCCACACCGCATTGCCGACATCATCCGCGACGAGCAGCGCGCCGCGCTTGTCGATCGCGACCCCAACGGGGCGTCCGTGCGCGTCGTCGCCGTCGATGAATCCCGTCAGCACGTCGATCGCCGCGCCACTCGGCTTTCCTTCCGCGAACGGAACGAAGATCACCTTGTAGCCGCTCACCGGTTTGCGATTCCACGAGCCGTGTTGTCCAACGAACATGCCGTGCGTGAATGGCGCAGGCAGCGTCGCGTTCTTCGACCAGGTGAGTCCCAGCGACGCCGTGTGCGGTCCAAGCGCGTAATCCGGCGCGATCGCCTTCGCGACGAGGTCCGGCCGCTGCGGTTTCACGCGAGCATCGATGTGCTGTCCGTAATAACTGTACGGCCATCCGTAGAACGCCCCGTCGCGCACCGACGTCATGTAATCGGGTACGAGATCGCTGCCCAACTCGTCGCGCTCGTTCACCGACGCCCAGAGCGCGCCCGACTCCGGCTCCCACGCCAATCCAGCCGGGTTGCGCAGCCCGCTCGCGAATACGCGATGCGCGCCAGTCTTCGCGTCGATCTCCCACACCGCCGCACGCTCGGCTTCCGCTTCGATGCCATGCTCGGCGGCGTTGCTGTTGGAGCCGACGCCAACGTAGAGCTTCGAGCCGTCGGGGCTCGCGAGCAGGCTCTTCGTCCAGTGATGGTTGTACGGCCGTCCCGGCAGATCAGTGATCTTGCGCGGCGCCGCGGTAATCCGGGTGTCGCCGTCATGATAGGGATACGCGATCAGCGCATTCGCATTCGCGACGTACAACGTCTGTCCGACGAGCGCGATGCCATATGGTGAGTACAGGCTGTCGAGCAATACCGATTTCGTTTCGGCAACGCCGTCGCCGTCCGCGTCGCGCAGCAGGATGATCTTGTCCGGGCTCGGTACCGACGCACCAGCTTTCTTGAAATAGTATTTCATGAACCAGCCGCGGATGCCCTTGGGATCATCCTCGGGCCGCACCGGTCCGTTCGACTCGGCGACCAGCACGTCGCCGTTCGGCAATACGTACAGGAAGCGGGGATGGTCGAGGTTCATCGCGAACGCGCGCACGGCGAGCCCCGGCGCCGCTGTCGGCGTTGTGCCGGCCGGCCATCCCTTCGCCGTTTCGACTCGCACCACGGTCACGAGTGATTTTTCGGGGCCTGGCAGCTCGGGCGCCGGACCCATGCCCGCCGACACCGGCAGGTGTGCGTTGCCGCCACACGCCGCGGCGAGCGCGGCCGACGACATCCATAGAAGAGCGCGTACGATGCGATTCGACATGCGTCGCGGAGGGGCAAGAACCTCACCAGTCAACTATTAAACGGATGTGAATCGACCGCGGCCCGGCTTGCCTTGTTTTGATGCAGAACGTGACGCTGGTCATCCTGACTCCTCGCTCAGCGGAGCGCTGCGTGCGACTCCTCCGCCGGGACGGGGTCCTTCGACTCCGGCGCTCCGCGCCTTCGCTCAGGATGACAGGCGGCGCGGCGCCTGAAACCCCACGTTGCCATAACCGTACTAGGGGAATATCCTTTTCCCCTTACCGCACTACTGGAGCGCCCGTGGCCGACCGCGACGTCGATCTCATTCAAGGCACCCTCAACGTGCTCATTCTGAAAACGCTGTCGTGGGGCCCGATGAACGGCTACGCCATCGCGCAGTGGGTGCGACAGGCGACGGCCGGCGACATCGACGTCGAGGAGGGCGCGTTGTACCCCGCCCTGCACCGCATGGAGCATCGCGGGTGGATCAGCGCCGAGTGGGGGGTGAGCGAGAACAATCGCCGCGCGAAGTACTATCGCCTGACCACGCTGGGACGCCGAACGCTGCGCGAGCGCACCGAGAGGTGGGAGCGGTTGGTCAGCGCCGTCGGCAAGGTACTTCATGCCCACGCACGTCATTTGAACGCCGAGGCCAAATGATGCCCCCACGAGATCGCGATGCGCGCGAACCAGAGTCGACGCAGCCAACCTGGCGGCGGTATCTGCGATTCATTCGCCCCAATGCGGCCGCCGACCTGGACGACGAGCTGCGTGACCACATCGGTTCGACCATCGACGAGCTGGTCGCACACGGCATGACGCGCGACGCGGCAGAAGGCGAAGCGCTGCGCCGATTCGGCGACGTTGCCCGCGTGCGGCGCGAAGTCGAGCGGCTCGACGCCCGCCATGAGACACGAATGAACATCAGCATGGCGCTCGACACGCTGCGGTACGACGTGCGCTACGCGTTGCGCGGCCTTCGCCGAAGCGTCGCGTTCACCGTGGTCGCGGTGGTATCGATCGCGCTCGGCATCGCGGCGAACACCACGGTTTTCTCCGTCGTGAACGCGCTGCTTCTGCGGCCCATTCCCGGAGCTCGCGCCGATCGCCTGCTTCGCGTATACGTGAATCGTCATAGCCCATTCGAATACACCGATCTGGCGTGGCTTCGCGATCGTTCGAAGTCGCTGGAGTACATGTTCGGCGAGCGGACCAGCGCGATGTCGTTTCGTGCGTCGGCTGCGTCAGAGGACGAACGCATCCGTACCGCCTACGTTACGCGTGGGTACTTCCCCGCGCTCGCGCCGCGCTTCGCGCTCGGGCACCCCTTCGATGTCGACGAAGCGCGAGATGGCGGCCGCAGCGCGGTGGTCGTGCTCACCAATTCGTTCTGGCAGCGGCAGTTTGCCGGCGACTCATCAGTAATCGGGCGGCAGATCATCATCGCCGCGCATCCGGTGACGGTGGTCGGCGTGCTTGCGCCGGAGTTCCGAACGTCCGTGCTCTCCTGGTCGCCCGACGTGTTCATTCCCTTTTCGCTGGCGCCGGTCCTCACGGGACAAAAGCTCGATGAGTTCGGAGGCAGCTTCTACACGACGGCGCGGCTCAAGGCCGGTATCTCACAGCAACAGGCCGAGGGCGAGCTGCGCGGCTTGATGACGCAGCTTGCGCGTACGGACAGCGTGCGCTACGACGGAATGCACGTGCAACTCGATCACGTTCGCGGCGTGAATGCCGAAGAGCGCGTCGGCGTCGAGGCGGGATCGGCCTTTCTCATGGTCATGGTCGCGATGGTGCTACTCATCGCGTGCGCGAACGTCGCCAACCTTCTGCTCGGCCGGGCCGCGGCACGGCGCACGGAGATGGGAGTTCGCCTGGCGATCGGCGCGAGCCGCAATCGTCTCGTGCGTCAACTCCTCACCGAGAGTTTGCTCCTCGCCGTCGCGGGCGGAGCGTTGGGGTTCGTGACCGCGTGGGCACTCACGCACGCAATTCCGAGCGCGCTGCCGCCCGAAGCGGGCATCGACTCGACGTACTTCGCGCCGGACGCGCACGTCGTCCTTTTCACGACTGCGCTGTGGTTGCTCACGACGTTGTTGTTTGGCGTGGCGCCGGCGATGCGTGCCGCGTCACCCGATCTGATCGGACTTCTGAAAGGCGGCGAGACGAGCGCACGGCGTCGCTCGCGGCGTGGCGCGCTCGTCGTCGCGCAAGCGGCGTTGTGCGTGATCCTGCTCGCGGTCGCGTCGCTCTTCTTGCGGAGTCTCGCGAGCAGTCGTTCGGTCGATCCCGGCTTCCGCGCCGACGGCGTCGTCGATGCAACGGTCGATCTCGGTCTTCTTCCGCCCGCGCAGGACAAGGCGGCGATGCTCGCGAACATCGTCAATGCCGCGGCCAGAATGCCGGGCGTGCGGTCGGCGTCGCTCGCCGCCGTCATTCCGCTCAGCGGCAGCAACATGGAAACGGGCTTCGCGCCGGAAGGAATGACGGTGCGCACGCGCCGCGAACAGCCCTACGTCTATTTCAACGTGATCGGCCCGCGTTTCTTCGAGACGGTGCGCCAGTCACTCGTTCGCGGCCGCGAATTCCTCCCAACCGACGCGAAGGGTTCGCCGCGCGTCGGAATCATCAACGAGGCGGCCGCGCGCCACTACTGGCCCACCGGCGACGCACTCGGAAAGCGCTTTCATTTTGGATCGGCGACGGGGCCGCTCACTGAAGTTGTCGGCATCGTGCGCGATGCGAATTATGTGATGCCGGGTGAGGCACCGAAGGTCACGGTTTACGTGCCACTCGCGCAGGATCCGCGAGAGGAAATGACGCTGCTCCTGCGCACGTCCGGGAATCTCGCGAGCACGCGACGCGCGGTGTGGTCGCTGCTGCACGACGTTGCCCCGACGTTGCCTCCGCCACCCGTCGTTCACATGAGCGACGACATGGCAATCACGCTGCTCCCCGTGCGTCTCGGCGCGGGGCTGCTTGGATCGTTCGGTGTCATTGCGCTGGTGCTCGCCGCGGTGGGCATCTACGGCGTGGCATCATACTCCGTCTCGAGTCGCCGCCGCGAGATCGGTGTGCGCGCCGCACTCGGCGCAACACGCGCACGGCTCGTGCGAATGGTGTTGTGGGAGAGTGGGCGGCGCGTCGGGATTGGAGCGGCAATCGGTCTGATCGTGACCATCGCCATCGCGTTCGGCCTGAATCGCGTGCTGTACGGCATCCAGCCGCTCGATCCCCTCGTCCTTGGCTCGGTCGCGTTCCTGATCGCGCTCGTCGCTGTCGTGGCCGCGCTCATTCCGGCGCGCCGCGCGGCCGGCGCCGATCCGGTGAGTGCGATGCGCACCGAATGAAGAACGGTTCGTCCCACCGTCGTTGACGGTCGCCTCGGCCCGCGCGAGCGTGACACCTCGAGGTTCACCGCTCTCCGGGTCGAGGTATCGTTTGCGAAGACCATTCTTGCTTGCCGTCATTGCATTCGCCGCCACGCTGTTCGTCATGGTGGCGTGCGGTCGCGCGATGCAACCGGCACCCATGCTCGCCAGTGCATCGCCTGCCGATCGCGATCTCGCGCGATTACGCGATGCCACGCGCCCATTCCGCGATCTCGATTCGGCGGTCGCCGCCGGATACCCGCGCACCGTCACGGACTGCATCATTCACGAGCACCACGGCGCGATGGGCTATCACCACTTGAACCGCGATCTCGCGGACGGCGTCGTGGACGTCGAGCATCCCGAGATGTTGCTCTACGAGCGATTGCCGAATGGCGTGTATCGCTTGAATGGCGTGGAGTTCATCGTTCCATATCGCTTCTGGAGCCGCGACTCCACACCGCCCGAAGTGCTCGGCCAGCGCATGAAGCACGAGGACAATTTCAAGTACTGGTATATGCACGTGTGGGCGTGGAGGCCGAATCGCGACGGGCTGTTCGCCGACTTCAATCCCGACGTGCAGTGTCCGGCGAGCGCGAGCAAGGTGTATCACTCGCCTTCGGAGCCGGCGGAGTAGCGATTACACTGAGGGGATGGAGGAGTCCCTCGCGCCCGCGCCAGCGCGGCACATCGATGACCGAAAGCAGGATGAGTGGTTGTGGGGCTGGGATCCCACACCGGGCATCGTCTCGGTGTGGGCCGAGGAAGACGGGACCGCGCGGGTGTGGCGCCGGCTTCCTGATTCCGGGGCGTTGGTCTGCGACGAGCTGCCGTTTCGGCCGTGGCTGCTGCTGCGCTTTCCCGACGACATTCGCCATCTCGGCCCGCGTCTTGGCCGGCCCGGCGACGACGACGCGTTCGTCACCTGGCGCGAGCTCAGCGGGCCTGGCGAGCTGCGCTACCTCGTTTCCGCCCAGCATTATTCCACACTGACGTCGGCGGTCTGCGCCGGTGCGTCGCGGCGGTTGGGGCGTCACGTCGGCCACATTCGCGAGCTCCACGAGGCGGATCAGGTCCTGGCGCTGCCGCTCGATGAACAATATCTCGTCGCCAGCGGCCGCACGTATTTTAGAGATCTATCATTCGACGACCTGCGCCGGCTGCAATTCGACCTCGAAACGACCGGGCTCGACTCGTCGCACGACCGGATGTTCATGGTCTCGATCCGCTACCCGAACGGCCAGACCGAAACGCTCGAGTGTTCGTCGCACGACGATGCGGGCGAGGCCGCGCTGATCCGGCGCCTCATGGACCGAATTCGCGAGTCCGACCCAGACGTCATCGAGAATCACAATCTGCACGGCTTCGACCTGCCGTTCCTGGAGCAGCGCGCGCGGCGATTACGCGTTCCGCTGACCCTCGGCCGCATCGAGACGCCGGGACTCAAGCAGCGCGGCGCACGGCGTGGGGCCCCGAGCGGCCGTGACGACGACCGGCAGATTCGGTTCGTCGCGCCGGGGCGAGAGCTCATCGACACCATGGACGCCGTTCGCCGTTACGATCACGGCGTCCGCGAGCTGCCCGGGTACGGATTGAAAGCGCTCGCGCGCCACTTCGGTATCTCCGGGCCCGAGCGCGAGCTGATCCCGGGCGCCGAGATTTACAATACTTATAAGACGGATCCCGCGCGTGTGCGGCGATACGCCATCGCGGACGTGGAAGAAGTCGCGCAACTCTCACGGCTGCTTGGCGGCCCGGCATTCGCGCTCGCGAGGATGGTGCCCCGTCGGTACGAGCGGCTGGCCGACGCTGGACCAGCCACCGGCGTGATCGATCCGCTCATCGTGCGCGCGTATCTGCGCGAGGATACGGCGTTGCCGGCGCATCACGAGAGCGACGGCACCGAGCACACGGGCGCGGCATTGTATCTGTTCGCGACGGGCGTCGCGCATCGCGTGGTGAAGGCGGACGTCGCGAGCCTCTATCCGTCGCTCATGCGTGCGTATCGTATAGGTCCCAAGCGCGATCATCTCGGCGTGCTGTTGGCGCTGGTGGACCGACTCGTCGAAACCCGTCTCACCGCGAAGGCGGCTGCGCGCGCGGCGCCGCCAGGCTCCGCGACGCGGCATAGCCAAGAGGCGATGTCCTCGGCGATGAAGATCGTGGTCAACTCGGCCTACGGTTATCTCGGCGCGACGACACTCACGCGACTCGCCGATGTCAACGCGGCTAACGAGATCACACGTCATGGGCGTGAGACGCTGGCGCTCATGTGCCGCGCGTTGTCGGAGCGCGGTGTGACGCTGCTCGAGGCGGATACGGACGGCGTGTATTTCGCCGTGCCCGCGACCTGGAGCGAGGATGATGAGCGGCGCACCGTCTCGGAGGTCGCCGCCTTGCTGCCGAACCTGGTGCAGCTCGAGTTCGAGGGACGTTACGCCGCGATGTTGTCGCACGAGCCGAAGAACTACGCGCTGCTTGGCTATGACGGCGATCTGAATCTGACGGGCGTGGCGTTTCGGTCGAGTCGCATGGAGCCGTTTGCGGCGGAGTTTCTGCAGATCGCGATTGGCCGGCTGCTGGTCGACGACGTCTCCGGCGTTCGCGAGGTGTACCTGCGCACGATCGATCGCCTGCGCGGCCGGGAGTACTCCACGTACGACGTTTCCTCACGCGTGCGACTGACGAAATCGCCGGAGGAGTACGCGGCCACGCGGGAATCGCGGAAGGAGTTGTCGTACGAGGCGATGCTCTCGAGCGGCCGCACGCACTGGCGCGTGGGCGAGCGGGTGCGCGTGTATCGAACGCGCGGTGGTGGCGGCCGCGTGGTGGAAGAACGAGAGGATCCCGATCGTCCATTGCGGGACGATCCCCGCGACTATGATGCCGAGTGGTACGTGCGGCAGCTGCGAGATACGTTCGCGGCAAGGATGGTGCGGGCGTTCACGGTGTCGGAGTATGCGGCGGTGTTTCCGGATCCGGATCAGCTGGCGTTGTTTGCGCCGGCGATAGAGGGGATTCGGCCGATATTGGTGGGGGCGCCGGTTCAGATCTGATCTATCCCTCAGACCGCGGCCGGCCACGGGCGCAGAACAAAGAAATAACAACGAACAGATCTGACCAGATCTGGTCCGTTGTTGTCGTTGTACGTTTTTGTTCGCGAGTAGTGACGTCCTCCGCGCAGCGACGCACAGATCTTGTCCCGCCTACAGATCTGTTCCCTTCCCCTGCTCGGGACACTTCTTCACCGTCTCCCACTTGTTCGACTTCCCGAGCGTGTCGGTGAGCATCCAGTACTCCTCGAAGACCGAGGAGTAACACACCGTGACTGTCACCCGCCCCGCCCATTCAAAAAAATTCTTCGGCACGTAGGCCGCCCCGAATCCGACCATCTCGGTGTGATCTCCAGGACGTAGCGCATGCTGATACACCGTGGCGTTGCTGTGCGGCGGCGGCGTGTGTCCAAAGAGCGTCGCCAGCGCAACATCCCAATTGCGTTGCGGCTTGCCGTCCACCGTCACGCTGACGTAGTGCACGACGGCAGGGCCGAGACCGGTGTTGTCGAGGTCCAGCTTCGCGCCACTATCGCCGACCCACGTCTGGATCTCCAGATGCGGCCACACCTCCGCGCGATCGTGCGCGCGCTGCAGCCACGCTTCGTACACGCCGACCACGACCGCGGTCAGACTCACGACGAGCGCGGCGATCGCAATGAACGTTTCAGGTTCCCGATACCACGGGCGGCCGGCAGACATCGCGTGCCTACTTCGGCGACTCGATTTTGTAGATCTCGCGCTTGCCGTATTCCACGAGATCGTGATAACCCTGCATGATCGTTTCCATCTCCTTCATGTCTTCTTCGCTGCCTTGCCCCGACTGGCCCGACATCATCTTCTCGAATGCCTCGACGCTTTCCACTTCCATCTCCGCGACGGCCGTCCAGTAGCGTTCCGCGGCGAAGTCGGTCAGCACGCGCATGACCGGCATGCCGCTCCGCTTCGACACCGCGTTCATGGCGTGAAACTTCTCGACCAGCGCGCGCACCTTGCCCGGCTTGCAGTACATGACTTCGCGAATGACGTACATGGGACGGCTCCTCGATCCGAGATGACGTGAACGGCACCACCCGAATAATGAACGTTGCGGGCGCGGACGGCGAGGTGCAGACTAGCGGGATGAAACCCATCCTTCCCGGTGCTGCCCTCCTCTTTCTCGCGGCAGCCGGCCCGGCACAAGTCCCGGCGGCGTGGCCGGAGTTCACGCGGACGTTTCAGACCTACGTCGACAGCGATCATGTCGTCGGCGCGAGCGTCATCTACATGCGCGACGGCACGGTGCTCGGCCGCTACGACACGGGCTCGGCGGATCGCGCGGCGAACGTGCCCGTCGACTCGGAGACGATCTTTCACTGGGGATCGATCACGAAATCGCTGACGGCGATCTCCATCATGCAGCTGCGCGACCGCGGCAAGCTGTCGCTCGACGACAAGCTCGTGAAGTGGGTGCCCGAGATGCATTCAATGCATGATCCGTATAGCATGATGGACAGCATCACGCTGCGCATGGTGCTGTCGCACACCGCCGGTTTCCAGAATCCGACGTGGCCGTACAGCCAGGGCCGGCCCTGGGAGCCGTTCGAGCCGACGACGTGGAACCAGCTCGTCGCGATGATGCCGTATCAGCGGCTCGAGTTTCGCCCCGGCTCGCGATATGGATACTCGAATCCCGGCTTCATCTATCTCGCGCGCGTGATCGAGCAGATCACCGGCGATCCATGGGAAGATTACGTTCACAAAAACATCTTCGCGCCGCTCGAGCTCCGGCGAAGCTACTTCCGCTCGACGCCGTATTATCTCGCGGCGCATCGCTCGCACAACTACAACTACGTGCGCGATACGACTGGAGCGACTCGCCTCGTCGACAATGGCGCGGACTTCGATCCCGGCATCACGTCACCGAACGGCGCCTGGAACGCGCCAGTCGGCGATCTCGCGAAGTACACGGCGTTTCTCACCGGCGCGGTGATCCCGGGCATGTCGCACGACCGCTACGCGATCGTGCTCCAGCCCTCGAGCCTGAACGAGATGTGGCAGCCCGGAAAACCTATGTCTCAAGGCTACGAGGCCGCGCCCACACAATGGATGGGCCTGTCGTTCTTCGTCATCGACCACAACGGAACACGACTCCTCGGCCACACGGGAAGCCAGGCCGGCTTTCGATCGTTCTATTATTTCAATCCCCTCACGAAAGCCGCCGTGATCGCCGTCTTCAACACAACGAACAACGCGTCGCCCGCGAACAGCGCGCATCGCCGCATGGAGCTCCAGGCGCTCGACCTGCTGCGGAACGCGCCGTGAACGGTCGCGAACGGTCATGAATGCATCGTGACCGCGCGATACTAGGCGGCCCAAGCACCGCGTTACGCAATCTTCACAATTTCCCGACTTGCCCCTGATCCGGGAGTGGCTATCGTGTAGGCCCCCTGCTCCTAGCGACAACCCTTTTCCAACGGAGTACACCATGGCCAATCAGGGCGACCACGGCCGGTTCAGCTGGAACGAATTGATGACCAGCAACACCGACGCGGCCAAGAAGTTCTACTCCGAGGTCGTTGGCTGGACGACCAAGGATTGGGGCGACGGCGCAATGGACTACACCCTCTTCTCCAACGGCGACATTCCCGTGGCCGGCTTGATGAAGATTCCACCCGAAGCCGCCGCGATGGGTGCGCCTCCAAGCTGGTCCGCCTACGTCGAAGTGAGCGACGTCGACGCCACCATCGAGCAAGCCACCAAGCTCGGCGCCAGCATGCTTGGCCCGGCGCAAAGCGTTCAAGG
This sequence comes from Gemmatimonadaceae bacterium, assembly GCA_035606695.1. NCBI lineage: Bacteria > Pseudomonadati > Gemmatimonadota > Gemmatimonadia > Gemmatimonadales > Gemmatimonadaceae > Gemmatimonadaceae bacterium. The sequence goes on along the minus strand of DATNEW010000029.1, from coordinate 40,924 downwards.
CGTCGGCCGCTTCGCGATGATGCGCGACCCGCAAGGCATCGCCTTCGCCATCGTCACCAGTGAAAATCCGCTCTCGCCCGAAGGCGATCCGCAGGCATTCGAGTTCTCGTGGCACGAGCTCTCGACGACCGATGCGGCCGCGGCGTTCGCGTTCTACAACGCGCTGTTCGGCTGGGAAAAGACGGGCGAGTTCGACATGGGCCCCATGGGCGTTTATCAGATGTACGGCCGCGGCCGATTCATTTACGGCGGCATGATGAACGCCACGCCAGGCGCGCCGCACCATTGGCTGCATTACGCGCGCGTGCCCGACAGCGCCGACGCCGCCGCCGAGCGCGCCGGCAAAGCCGGCGGCACCGTCATCCTTCCGCCGATGGATGTACCCGGCGGCGATCGCGTCGCCGTCGTCATCGACCCGCAAGGCGCGGGCTTCGGTATTCACTTCAAGGCGGCGGTCCCCGCGACACCGGCGATGGATTCCGCTAGTCGGCCCGCAACGCTTCCGTAGGATTCACCCGCGCTGCTCGCCGCGCCGGGATCCAGCTCGCGAGCAGCGCCAGCAGCACCAGCGTCACCGACGCGCCGCCGAGCGTCAACGGATCGCTCGGCGCCACCTCGAAGAGGAGGGCGCGAAGAAAGCGCGCCGTGACGAGCGACAGCACGAGCCCGACGCCGACCCCTAGCACGCTTAGGGCAAGGCCCTGCTTGGTCACCATCGCCATCACCGCGCCGGGCTGCGCGCCGAGTGCGATGCGCACACCGATCTCCCGCGTGCGCAGCGTGACGATGTAGGCAATCACGCCGTAGAGGCCAACGACGCCCAGCACCAGCGTCACCCCAGCCGCGACGCCGAGCACGATCATCGTGAACGAGAGCGGCGCGATCGACGCATTCATGATCGCGCGCATCGAGCGAACTTCATAGGTCGGCAGCGATGGATCGAGATCGCGCGCGAGGCGCTGCATCGCCCGGCTCACCGCGTCGACGTCGCCATTCGTGCGAGCGACGAGCGCCATGTTTCGAGCAACACCACCGACGATCGTGTCGCTCGAGATCGACTCAGGCAGGTAGACCGCCGGCGTGGGCGGCGACGCAAGCGACGTATCGCGCGCCGAGCCGACCACCCCGACGACGGTGTGCCACGCGCCGCTGGGCAGCGTGCGAAAACGTTTTCCGAGCGCCGTGCGGCCGGTGGAATCGTGGAAGAACTGTCTCGCCGTCTCCTGGCTGATGACTGCGTCATTCCCGTGATTCGGATCATCGATGCGCGCGAACGTTCGCCCGGCGAGGAGCGGCAGGCCCATCGCGCGGAAATAGCCCGAGTCGACCGTCGTGTAGAGTTGCAACGGCGGAATCGCCTTGCTGTTGCTCGCGTCCCCTTCGACATAGAACGGATCGTTGTCGCGACCATGTTCCACCAACGGCAATCGCGACGTGACGCCAACCGCCTGCACCCCGGGAATCTCGGCGGCGCGTCGCGCAAGCTGCATGTAGAACTGCACTACCGCCGTGTCGCTCGAATACCGCGCGACCGGCAGCGAGAGCCAGAGCGTCGCGACGCCGTCGGGATTGAAGCCCGGCTTCACGGCATGCAATCGCTGAAAACTGCGAAAGAGCAATCCGGACGCCGCGAGCACCACGAGCGCGAACGCCATTTGCGCCGCGACCAATGCGCTGCGCGCGCGCTGGCGCGAGCTGCCGGCCGTGCCGCTGCGACCACCCTCGCGCAGACCGCCGAGCGCGTCGCTGCGCAGGAATCGCACGGCGGGAATGATGCTGCACGCAACGGACACGAACGCCGCGACGACGATCGTGAACACAATCGACGCAACGCCGATCGAGATCTCACTCAACCGCGGAAGCTCGGCAGGGCCGGCGCTGACGAGCAGACGAATGCCGATCGTCGCCGCGCCGAGCGCGAGGACCGACGATACGATGGCGAGGAATGCGGACTCCGTGAAGAAGTGCGCGAGCACCTGACCACGGCCTGCGCCGAGCGCGGAACGAACCGACAATTCACGATGTCGCCCGTCGGCGCGCACGAGCAGCAGGTTCGCCACGTTCGCGCACGTGACGAGCAGCACGAGCGCCGCCGTCGCCGCGACGATCCACAAGGTCCGCGCGACGTCGCCGACGATGTCTTCGCGCAGCGGAACGAGACGCGGCACCGGCCTCGCCTGATCGAGCAGCATGCTCGTCGGAATTCCGGGGCCGACGTTCGGGAAAATCTCGACCATCCGCGGCAGCACGCTCGCGAAATCACGCTCGGCCGCCTGAATCGTGACGCCAGGCTTGAGCCGCGCGACGGCATCGTACCTGAAGCCGCCGGGGAATGCGTCGTTGGGATCGAGCTGACTCGGCAGCCACAGCTGCGTTCCGGCGTCGGGGAAGCGAAAGCGCGACGGCATGACGCCAATGATCTCGTACGGTCTGCCGTTGATGACGACGTGTTTACCTATCGCGTCGCGATTCCCGCCGAATCGAGTGCGCCAGAGTCCTTCACTGAGCACGACGACTTTCGCGCCCTTCGGAGCGTCCTCCGCGTTGGTGTACGTACGTCCGACGAGCGGCGCGACGCGCAGAAGCGGAAACAGATTGGCCGTCGCCCACACCACCTGGATGCGCTGCGGATCGGCGTGGCCGTCGGGATCGGTGATGCTCGCCGACCCACCGCTGTACTCCGCAATGTCCTGGATGGAATGCGCAAAGCGCTTGTACGTGTAGTACGTGCCTTCCGTTTGCTCGGCATGCTTCAACGACAGCGCGGGCATGTCGTGCCATGCACCGACCAGCTGATCCGGCTGCCCGTAGGGAAGCGGACGCAGGAGTACGCCGTCCACGATGGTAAAGATCGTCGTCGCCGCACCGATGCCGACGGTCAGCGTCAACACAACGGCCGCCGCGAAGACGGGCGCGCGACGCAGGGAACGCCACGCGTACGTGAGCGAATGCGAAAGCGACATGAAGTGGCCTGGTCGGGGGTTCGACTGGCCGTACGGTACCTCCCGGCTTGTGGTTTCCGATGCGTCACGGCCGGATCAACCAAATGCGCCGTCGCGTTGTCCTACCAGCTAGTCACACTCACCTCTACGGAGCTTCCATGCGATTCAGACCGGCGATCCTGTCGTGGATGGCGATTATCGGCGTCGCGGCGCTGCCGGCCGTGGCGCACGCGCAACGATATTCCTGGCCCTCCGACGCCGAGCGAGGCGCGCGCCAGCAGGAACGCGCCGTCGAGCGCGCCGAACGTGCGCGCGAGCACGCCGACCGGGACCGCGAACGCGCGATCGAGCGTGCGGCGGATCGCGTGTCTGAGCGCAGACTGGAGCTCCGCTCCCGCGAACGTGTTGCCGACCGTGTGAGCGCCCGTTCGCGTGAACGCACGCTCGATCGCCTGCGTGATCGGCTGGACTTCGATCGCGAGCGGCGGTTCCGCGGGCCTCAGCGGATTCGCTAGACACAAACCAACGCGCACGTCGTGCTGTCTGACCGCCAGACATCACCCTCGCGGCCACGACGATGCTTCAGGATGTTCGGTTTGCCATTCGCACGCTGCTGAAGAACCCTGCGTTCACCGTTGCCGCCGTGATCTGCCTGGCGCTCGGCATCGGAGTGAACGCGACGATCTTCAGCTGCGTTCGCGCGTTCTTGCTGCGGCCGTTTCCGTATCGGAATCCCGACGAGCTGGTCGCGATCGGTGAATCGAGCACGCGCGGCTGGCACATGAACTCCGTGTCGTACCCGAACTTTCGGAGCTGGCAAGCCGAGAATCGGTCACTCGAGAGCGCTGGTGCGTACACGGGAGCGTCGTTCAATCTGGCGAGCGGCGACGGCGCCGACTTCATCGAGGGCGGCTCCGTCTCCTGGACGATGTTTCACGTGCTCGGCATTGCCCCGGCGCTCGGGCGCGATTTTCTCGAGGAGGAAGATCGCGTCGGAGGCCGTAAGGTTTTGCTCATTAGCGATCGCTTATGGCGCGAGCGTTTCAACGCGCGCCGCGACGTTGTCGGCCGGCAGGTGATGGTGAATGGCCAGCCCTACACCGTGATCGGCGTCATGCCGCCCGACTTCGAGTTCCCGGCGTCCGCGCAGGCATGGACGCCGCTCCGAACGGATCCCGTCCAGAATCGCGGCAATCATTCATGGCAGGTGATCGGCCGTCTGAAGGCCGGGTCCACCATCGAGCAGGCGCGCGCCGATCTCTCACGCATCGGCCGCGAGCTCGAGGCGCTGTACCCCGCCTCGAATACGGGCTGGGGGGTCGAGGTGCAGACATTGCGCGACTTTCAGGCCGGCGACGCGCGGCCCGCGCTCATGATCATGATGGCGTCGGTCGCGTTCGTCCTGCTCATCGCGTGCGCGAACGTAGCGAACCTGCTGCTGGCGCGCGCCGCCGCGCGATCGAAGGAGATGGCCGTACGCGTCGCGCTCGGCGCCGACGGGTGGCGCGTGATTCGCCAGATGCTCACCGAAAGTATTGTCGTCGCGCTCGCCGGCGCGACGCTCGGCGTCGCGTTCGCGTACGCGTTCCTGCAGTGGATCAAGGCGAACATTCTGGGCGGAATCCCGTTCTGGATGCACTTCACGATCGATGGGCCGGTGCTGTTGTTCACGGTCGCCGTCGCGGTGGGCACGGGGTTTCTGTTCGGACTCGTCCCCGCCCTGCAGGCCGCGAACCCCAATTTGAATGAGACGCTGCGCGATGCCGGCGCCCGCGGCGCGAGCGCCGGGCGTGCGCGGCAACGACTGCGTTCGAGTCTCGTCATTGGCGAAGTCGCATTGTCACTCGTCTTGCTGGTTGGCGCGACGCTGCTCGTTCGCAGCTTTCTCGGAATGCAGAGCATCAAGCCCGGCTTCGATGCGAGCCACCTGTTGACGATGCGCGTCACACTTTCCGGTCCGTCGTACGACTCGTCGTACAAGCGCTTCAACTTCTTCGATCCATTTCTCGCGCGTCTCAACGCCCAGCCGGGTATCGTCTCCGCGTCGATCGCGAACAACATTCCGCTCAGCGGCAACAACAACAACAGCTTCTTCCTCCCGGAGGGACAGGACATCAAGCTTGGCTCCGAGCCGCTGCTCGAGATCCGCTGGGTCTCACCGCGGTACCTCGAGACGCTCCGCGTGCCGATCATCGCCGGGCGCATGTTCACGCAGCAGGAATGGGCGGATAGCGGCGAGACGGGCCGCGTCGCCGTGATCAATCAGCACATGGCCGAGAAGTATTGGGGATCAACGCAGGCGGCGCTCGGCAAACGATTCGACTTCAACGCGGCCAGCGCGACCACGCACCGCTGGAACACCATCGTCGGCGTCACGCCGGACATCAAGGACCGGCAGCTCACGTCGGCGCCCGACTTTCAGGGATACATGCCATATCGCCAGGGCGGCTGGAACTCGGCGGCGATCGTCGTGCGCACGCAGGGCGATCCCAGCGCGGCCACCAAGACCGTGCTCGCGGCACTCAAGCAGAGCGATCCCCTCGTCGCGGCGTATCGCGTGCTCACCATGGACGCGAACATCGAACGTTCGTATTGGCAGCAGGCGCTCTACGGAAAGATGTTCGCCGCGTTCGCGGCGATTGCGCTCGTGCTCGCCTCCGTTGGCGTGTACGGCGTGATCTCGTACGCCGTCTCGCAGCGCACGCAGGAAATTGGCGTGCGCGTGGCGCTCGGCGCGCAGCGCGGCGACGTGTTGCGACTCATCGTCGGCCACGGCGCGCTGCTGGGGGCGATCGGTATCGCGATCGGGCTGGCCGGCGCGTTGGCCGTCACGCGAACGTTGCGCACGCTGCTCGTCGGCGTGTCGCCGTTCGATGCCGCGAGCTTCGCCGGCGTCGCGGTGCTGTTGGCGTGCGTGGCGCTGGTGGCGAGCTACGTCCCGGCCCGCCGCGCGGCGCGAATCGATCCGGTCGACGCGTTGCGCTACGACTGAGCACGCTACGCATTTCTCGCCCTCCGTATGATCTCAAACGAGGTCACTTCGGATCGGGAGCATGCGAGAGATGCAAATGCGAACGCTTGGCCGAGCTCAATTACGAGTGTCCGCGATCGGACTCGGCTGCATGGGGATGAGTGAGTTCTACGGCGAGGGCAACGATCGCGAGTCGATCGCGACGATTCATCGCGCGCTGGAGCTCGGCATCAACTTTCTGGATACGGCCGACATGTACGGCCCGTTCAGGAACGAGGAGCTGGTGGGCAAAGCGATCGCAGGTCGTCGCGATCGCGTGGTAGTCGCGACGAAGTTCGGCAGCGTTCGAGGCGAAGCCGGTCAATTCCTGGGCATTCGCGGAGACCCGGACTACGTTCGCAAGGCGTGCGACGCGTCGCTCGAGCGACTCGGCATCGATCATATCGATCTGTATTATCAGCATCGTGTCGACACCAAGGTGCCGATCGAGGACACCGTCGGCGCGATGGCGGAGCTCGTGAAGGCCGGCAAAGTGAAACACCTCGGTTTGTCCGAGGCCGCCCCCGACACGATTCGCCGTGCGAATGCCGTGCACCCCATCACGGCGCTCCAGACCGAGTATTCACTCTGGACCCGCGATGTCGAGGAGAACGGTGTGCTCGATACCGTGCGCGAGCTGGGAATCGGTTTCGTGGCGTACAGCCCGCTCGGCCGCGGTTTTCTCACCGGCCAGTTCAAATCGTTCGACGATCTGCCGGCGGATGATTTTCGGCGGCGCAACCCTCGCTTTCAAGGCGAGAACTTCGCGAAGAATCTGGACCTCGTCGCTGAAGTCGAGCGCGTCGCCAAGGACAAGGGCGTGAGTGCCGCGCAACTCGCGCTCGCCTGGGTGATGGAGCGCGGTGACGACGTCGTACCGATTCCAGGAACGAAACGCATTGCGCGCCTCGAAGAGAACGCCGGTGCGGCCGACATTCAACTCAGTGCGCAGGATCTGTCGCGGCTCGACGATGTATTTCCTGTCGGCGCCGCGAATGGGACGCGATATCCGGACATGAGTACGGTCTATCGCTGAAAATCGTGGTCATCCTCGCTCCGGTCGGTCGGGATGATGTGTCGGCCCGACCGCCAGCGCGCCTACCTCTGCACGATGGGCGAGTAGCCAACGCCATCCGACCAGTTGCCGATTGGCGCCAGTGCTCAGGACGCTGTCCTTCGGTACGTCGATTAGGAAACGCTCATGATGCGTCGCGGCGTCGAACACGCGAATCTGTGATTTGACGGGATCGCTCACCACCGCCACGCGACCGTTGGGCGCGATCGCCATGCGGTAGGGCAGCCCGAAGCCGCGAATCGTGTCGGTGACCTGCGCCGCGCGCACGTCGACCACGAGCACCGCGCCGCTCGTCTCCGACGTCACCGCGGCAAGGGGGTCGCCGGGAAAAAACGCCATGCCGTGCGGCCGTCGTGCGAGATCGCGACTTCGTGCGGGCCTTCGCCGGTGGGCACCGTCGCGATGGGACGTCCACTCGCGGCGTCGACGAGCGTCGCGGTGTTGTCGTTCATGTTGCTGGCGACGACGGTGCCGGTGATGGGGGTGGTGGGCCCCGAGGTCTGTGCGCCGAGCGTGGTCTGGTGCCCGATGCTGAGGGTGAGGAGGGCGGCGGCGAACGAGTGAATCCGGTCAAACCGATGACGCGAGTCGAGGATGCGCATGGCGGGAATATGCGCGCGCGGGGGATGAGCAAACTGTAAAGAGTGTGTTCGCCCGGCATGCCGAACAGATGCTTAATTCACACGTAAATGATTGCCACGCAACGATTTGTGACCGTTGGGAACCCGTTGACTGTTCCCTTACACGCCGGTTAGTTACTCGCATCGTGAGGCTACCTGCTCGCACCGAGTCACGGCCTGACCGGCCCGTGCCCTTGCGATTCCCTTGCATCACGACTGCATCGCAGTAACAGGCTGCGCACATCTCGGCGCAGCCACTCGGAGCCCTGGTCGAGCTGTCACCGCATGTGCATGCCGCCGCCGACATGCTGTGCGGAACGCCCGGCCGTTTCACTCAACGAGGAAACGACACGCCATGTCCAGAAACTCGCACGCCGCCTTCGCGGTCGCAGCGCTGTTGCTGGGGGCAATCCCCACACTTGCCGCGGCACAGCAAGGCACGACGATCAGCGGACGCGTCACCAGTGAGTCCGCGGCCCCACTGCCGTCGGTCAGCGTCAGCATTCCCTCGATGTCAGCCGGTGCGCTGACCGACGCGAATGGACGCTACTCGTTCACCCTTCCCGGCAATCGTATCGCGGGACAGACCGTCACGCTGACCGCGCGCCGCATCGGCTTCGAGCCCAAGTCGACGACGATCCGACTCGCCGGCACCTCGATCACGCATGACTTCATGCTCAGCGCCGCCGCGATGGAGTTGCAAGGCATCGTCGTGACCGCGCTCGGACAGGAAAAGGAAAAGAGCCAGCTCGGCACCGCGGTGCAGACGGTGAGCAACAGCGATTTGACGCAGACCAAGGCGCAGAGCATCGTCGATCAGCTCGAGGGCAAGGTCGCGGGCGTTCAGATCACGGGCACCGGCACGCCGGGCGGCTCGAGCTACATCTCGATTCGCGGCGCCAACTCGATCACGGGCGACAACACGCCGCTGTTCATCGTCGACGGCGTGCCCGTGTCGCACATCGATCACGGCGCCAGCGCGAACGGCGGGTGGGACTTCGGCAGCGCGATCAACGACATCAATCAGGACGACATCGAGTCGATGACCGTGCTCAAGGGGCCGAATGCCGCGGCGCTGTACGGCTCACGCGCGGCGAACGGCGTCATCCTCATCACGACAAAGACGGGCCGCAACTCGGGCGGCCGCATGCGCGTCGACGCGAACTCGTTCTACACGTGGGACAATCCGTCGCGGCTGCCCACGTATCAGAATCAGTACGGCCAGGGCGCCGGCGGCGAGTTCCTCTATGTCGACGGTCTGGGTGACGGCGTGAACGACGGCGCCGACCAGAGCTGGGGCCCGCAGCTCGACGGCCGCACGTCGGGGTGCATCTTCAAGCCGAAGACGACGACGTACGACACGAGCGTGCCGTGCAAGCAGTTCGACGCCGTCGACGGCGGTCCGTGGGTCGCGCATCCCGACAACGTCGCGTCGTTCTTCCAGACGGCGCACACCGCCTCCGCGACGATCGCCGTGAGCGGCGGCACCGACCGCGCGAATGCGCGTCTCTCCGCCGGCACCGACAACAACTCGAGCATCATCCCGGGCACGTATCTCCAGAAAACCAACGCGCTCCTCACGGGCACGCTGCAGGTGACCGATCGCCTGAGCGCCGACGCGACGGTGAACTACATCCGGAACGGCGGCCGCAATCGCCCGGGCCAGGGCTACTCGAACAGCATTCTCGAGAGCTTCGTGTGGTTCGGACGCCAGGTCAATCTCAGTGAGCTCAAGCAGAACTGGCAGGCCTCGTCGGCGCTGAACAACGGCCCGGACGGCCGCGAGTACAACTGGAATTACGACTTTCATAACAACCCGTACTTCCTGATGTACGGCAATCCCGAGAACGACACGCGCGATCGCCTGCTCGGCAACGTCTCGGCGACGTACAAGATCACCGACTGGCTGAACCTCACGGGCCGCACCGGCTCCGACTGGTATCGCCTGAACATCGCGCAGGACTGGAGCCCGGCGGACATCACCGGCGCGCCGGTGAATCCGTCGTACAACGGCGGCTTCGCGCTCTCGAACGAGTACAACAACGAGACGAACAGCGAAGCGCTGCTCACCGCGAACAAGACCTACAACAAGCTCGCGCTGAACGGCACGTTCGGCGGCAACATCCGCAAGGAGACGTACAACTGGACGCAGGTGTCGACGCAGGGCATCTCGGCGCCGGGCATCTACAACGTCTCGAACGCCGCGATCGCGCTGGCGAACTCGCAGACCGATCGCCGCCGGCAGGTGAACAGCGCCTACGGCTCGGCATCGTTCACGTACAACAGCTGGTGGACGGTCGAAGGTACCGCGCGCAACGACTGGTCGTCGACGCTGCCAAAGGGCCAGAACTCGTACTTCTATCCCTCGGTGAACACGTCGCTCGTCCTCAGCGATCTCTTCCCGTCCATCGCCAACCACGGCATCTCGTACTTCAAGCTGCGCGGCGCGCTGGCGCAGGTGGGCAACGACGCGAGCCCGTACCAACTGCGCACCGTGTACACCGGCGTCTCGTCGCAGTTCAAGGGCCAGCCGCAGTTCACGCTGAGCGACCAGATCGCGAACGCCAGCCTCAAGCCCGAGCTCACACGGTCGAGCGAAGGCGGAGTCGAGATCGCGTTCCTGCACGGCCGGGTCGATCTCGACGCGAGCTACTACGACAAGAACACGCGCAACCAGATCTTCCCGGTGTCGATCTCGTCGGCGACGGGCTTCGGCGCCGTTGTGATCAACGCCGGCCGCGTGAAGAACGAAGGCGCCGAGGCGCAGCTCACCGTGCAGGCGCTGCAGATGAGCAATGGGTTCAACTGGACGACCGGCTTCAACTTCGCGAAGAACGCGAGCCGCGTCGTGACCCTCTACCCGGGCATCAGCCGCATCCGCCTCGGCAACACGTGGGGCGTCGACGTCGAAGCGCGTGAAGGCGAGCCATACGGCACGCTGTTCGGCACCGCGTTCGCGCGCGACAGTGCCACGGGCTTGATCCTCACCGACGGCGGCCTGCCGCAAGCGGGCTCCAAGAAGGTGATGGGCAACTTCCAGCCGGAATGGGTCGGCGCTTGGAACAACAGCTTCGTGTGGAAGAACTGGTCGCTCAGCGGCTTGATCGACATCCACAAGGGCGGCAACATCTTCAGCGTCACGAACCAGTGGGGCGAATACGCGGGCGTGCTCGCGAATTCGCTGCAGGGACGCGAGGTGGACTGGAACAAGCCCGGCGTCGTCGTGCACGGCATCGACGTCAACACGGGCAAGCTGAACACCGACACGGTGACGTCGGAAGAGTATTTCCAGAACATCTATCCGTCGGTCGATCCGTACATCTACAACGACACGTGGGTGAAGCTGCGTGAAGTGCGCCTGGGCTATGAGCTCTCGCCGCGCCTCGCCAACCGCCTGCATGCGAACTCGATGAACATCGCGATCGTCGGCCGGAATCTGCACACCTGGACGAAGGTCCCGAACATCGATCCGGAAGTCGCGTACAGCCAGGACCCGGGCAACCAGGGCCAGGAGTACGGCTCGATCCCGAGCGCACGCAGCATCGGCGTCAGCGTCCGCGTCACGCCGTAACGAGCCCTGGAGACAACTCTCATGACGAATAAGACGAAACTCTTCGCGCTCGTCGCCGGCCTCGGTCTGGTCGCGGCGGGCTGCAACAACGACAAGCTCACGTCCATCAACGTGAACCCGAACAGCCCGGAGGACGTCCCCGCCACGTCGCTGTTCACGGAGGCCGCGCGCCTCTCGGTGTCGCGCTACATGGGGAACGGCTACGACCTGCGCGGCATCGAGTGGGTCACGCAGCATCTCGCCGAAGTGCAATATCCCGACGAAGACGACTACAAGCGTCTGCTCGCGGCGGCCGGCACCACGTCGGGATGGTTCGATCCCGCGTATTCGAGCGAGCTCGAGGACTTGAAGAAAGTCGTCGACAAGGGCACGGCGGCGAACAATCCGGGCGTCACCGCGCCGGCAATGATCCTGCGCACCTGGGTGTTCTCGTATCTCACGAACACCTTCGGCGACATTCCGTATTTCAGCGCGCTGCAGGGCGACAGCGCGGGTGCGACATTCACGCCGAAGTACGACGCGCAGAAGGACATCTACGCCGATTTCTTCAAGGTGCTCGATGCCGCGTCGAAGTCGCTGGCGAGCGCGTCGAACTCGCTCGGCAGCGCCGATCCGATTTACGGCGGATCGCCCGCGAAGTGGCAGAAGTTCGCCAACTCGCTGCGCCTGCGTCTCGCGATGCAGCTCGTGAACGTCGATCCGACGACGGCGTCGCAGCAGGTGCAAGCGGCGCTGGCGGCGCCGGGCGGCGTGTTCACGTCGAACGCCGACATGGCGGTCTTCAACTGGCCGGGCGACGGCGTCTACAACAATCCCTGGTCGGGCAATTTCCAGACGCGCGACGACCATCGGATGTCGCAGACGTTCATGAACATCCTGCTCGCGACGAATGATCCGCGGATGCCGATCTGGGCGCAGCCCACGGTCGCCGATCCGACGAAGTACGCGGGCATGCCGAACGGGCTCACGCAGTCGACGGCGCAGCCGTACTTCAACACCAGCTCACGCCCCGGCAAGATCTTCTGGCCGTCCGTGAACTCGGCCGGCGTGACCGGCGGTACGGGTGAAAAGACGCCGACGTACATCCTCACGTACGCGGAAGTGTCGTTCCTCGAGGCCGAAGCCGCGGCGCGTGGCATCGGCGGCTTGAGCGCGGGCCAGGCGCAAAGCTTCTACAACGCCGGAGTCACCGCCTCGATGACGCAGTGGGGCGTGACCGATGCGTCGAAGATCAGCACGTTCCTCTCCGCGCCGAGCATTGCGTATCAGAGCGGCGTCGCGGGAGAGTCGCAGATCGCGCAGCAAGAGTGGGTCGCGCTGTTCACGGACGGCGGCCAGGCGTGGGCATTGTGGCGCCGCACGTGTGTGCCGAATACGCTCAAGCCGGGTCCGTTCGCGATCATCAACACGGTGCCGCGCCGCATGCAGTACTCGACAAACGAGTACGCGTTGAACGCGAGCCAGGTGAAGGCCGCGATCACACAGATGGGCGGCGACGACGTCTTCACGACGCGGATGTACTGGGACAAGAATCCGACGGCGGCGCCGACGTATACGACGGGGTGTGGGACGCGGTAGCGCTACGCGTCGGCGTCGGGGCGCATGGGCGTCGGGGCGTCGGGGCGAACTGCAAAGGGCGACGGAATCTCTCCGTCGCCCTTTGTTCTTACCGCCCCGACGCCTCGACGCCTCGACGCCTCGACGCCCCGACGCCTCGACGCCCATACGCCTACGACACGCCTACTTCGCCTTAGTCCAAACTAGAATCGTCCCACACGTCGCCGAGCGATCGAAATACTGCGACGGAATTCCCGCGAACGAGCTGTAGATCTCGATCCCCGCGATGTCGGGCGGACGCGCGACGTCGTCGATTTGCGCGCCGGGCAGGCGCACGCCGTCGAGCCAGACGAGTGGCGCACAGCCGCGAATCCGCACCGTGTTGCCGAGGCGGCCCGGGAAGGCGCTCACGCCGGGCACTTCGCGTAAGAGTTCGCTAATGAATTGCGGTCGCCGCTGGCGAATGCGCTCCTCGTCGATGTACTTGCCGAAGCTGTTCGTCGCGCGCCGCTCGTTGAATGCGCGCAATCGCTCGTCGTCGCGATCGGCTTGGCCGGTGACCGACATGCCGTCGATCTCCGCGGCGCTCGGATCCAGCGTCACGACGATCGAGGCGCGATGCGTCGCGTCAGGAATCGTCACCGACAGCTCGCGCGGCGCGAAACCGAAATGACGAACGCTGAGCACCGCGGGGTTCGAGACCAATCCGCTGAACTGAAAGCGGCCCGCGGAATCGGATCGGACGTGCCGAGCGCGCGTGTCGTGTTCGAGCACGCTGACCTCGGCGTCCGGCACCGCGTTGCCGTCCTGGTCCGCCACGGTGCCCGCCACCGAATACGTTGCCGCGACCTTCGCGCGATCCGGTTGTTTCGCTTGCTGGGCCGCACCGACCGCAAACGGTAAGGCGATCTGCGCCGCGAAGACCAGCCGGCGAAACAACGGGATGCGCATGTGAAACTACCTCCTCTTGCTCGAGACCTGCTGCATCAATCGTGCAGGACTTTGCCTAATGCGTCCAGGCGTTCGGCCCAATAGGTCTTGAGGCGTACGACCGTCTCACGATCCGGCAACTTCGTGTGCTCGAGCGCGACGGAGCTCTTGCCGTCGCCCTTTGCGAAGAAGCCAACCGCGACGATGCCGCCGTCCGGCCAGTCGAGGCGCATCGACTTGGGGCGCGTCGCCGTGCGGATTTTCACACCCGCATCATCGAGCCAACGTTTGCGTGTCCTGGCGCTGGCCCACGCATCGTAGAGTGTGTCAATCGGCACGTTGTACGTTTTCGATTTCGATGCGCCGTACGAGCCGTCGCGCTGTTGGCCGCGCGCACGCAGGCCTTTGATGCGCTCGTAACCCACGGTGACCATCTGGCCCCACCATGGACCAACCTTGTACGTGTCGCGCACGAGTTTCGCGATCGCCGCGTGCGACATCGTGTCGGCGCCGTGATGGTCGAGCGCTTTGACCCAGCGCGTCCAGGTGCATCCCGTTTTGTCCTTCACGACTTGGTCGCTCATGCCGGCGAGCGTGGCGTAGTCGGCGGGATTCGCGGCGGCGAGCGCCACCGCGGATTTCTTTTTCGGCTTGCGCGTGATTTGCGCGCGGGCGGCGGTGTACGATTCGGCGGTCTTCTGCATGCGGGCGCGCACGAGGCGCTTGAGACCCTTATTGGCGGGCATCGTCGTTCTCCATTGGGTACACCACGGTCCTCTCCCCAGCAGCAACCGTGGTGACGCAATGATCACGACATCATCCGGGAGTGTGCCCCCCTTTGCCTCGCGCGGGATTCCGGCTGGGGCGGAATCGAGAGAGGTTGGGCGTGGATCGCCGCCGCAGGTACGATGCGACGGATTGATGATCTGCGTCAAGAGGCGCCGCCGCTCCGAGTCAGGATGACTTGAGCGCCTCCCCAATCGCCGCCTCAACGATCGGCGCCATGACCCGATACCCCGCTTCCGTGGGATGCACTCCGTCGCGCGACAGCCCTTCGCGCATGCCGCCATGCTCGTCGGCCATCGCGGAATGAAAATCGGCATACGCCGCGTGCACCCGCGACGCGTACGCCTTGATCCACGTGTTGAGCGCGATCACCTTGGGCGCCGGCTCGAGACCGCGCTTCCAGGGATAGTCGAACACCGGCAGCACCGACGCGAGCACGACGTGAATGCCGTTGGCCTGCGCGATCTCGGTCATCGACGCGATGTTGTCCTCGATCATCTCGAGCGTCGACGGGCCCGTGTTGCCGGCGATGTCGTTCGTCCCCGCGAGAATCACCACGACGGCGGGCTTGAGCGCGATCACGTCCTGGCGAAAGCGAATCAGCATCTGCGGGGTGGTCTGGCCGCTGATCCCGCGACCGACGTACGGCTTGCCGGGAAAAAGCTGCGCGAAGAACGGCGCCCAGGCCTCGGTGATCGAGTTGCCCATGAACACCACACGCTGCTCTCCCGCGGCGGGCGGCGGCAGCTCGGCGTTCGCCTGCCGGTACTTCTGGAGGTTGGGCCAATCAGGGTTGGGCGGCTGCTGCGCGGCAAGGCGGCCCGAGAGGACGACCCCGACCAGCACCGCGAACCGGCCCACACGGCGAGCGAACATAGGCGATTACCTATGGTTGTATTGTTATGATTTTATAACTCCATTTATTTAAATTACGGCAAGGACCACGTCTCGCGCAGCCCGGCATACGCGGCGGCGGGCAGCTGCACCAGCATCGGACGCTGCCGCGGATCGAGCCATGCGATCACGCGCCGAAGCACGCCCGCGTCGAACGCCGTGCAGCCGGCGGTGGTCGACGCCGGACCGTTCCAGATGTGCAGGAAGATGCACGACCCGCGTCCGCGGCGGGGCGGCGTCGCGTTGTACCCCACGATCACACCCATCTCGTACTGCCGGATCGACCGCATGTGCTCGGCGCTATTCCAATCGACCACTGAGGTCATCGCGCGATCGACGACGGTGTTGTAATGCACGGACGCCGTATCGTCCACGCAGTCGCTCGTCGGCGATAGTTGCACGTACGGCAGGCGCACCCACGACGCATCGCTCGTCGGCGCGAACCCGAAGACGGTGTCGAGTGGAAAGGCGCCGGCGGGAGACCGTCCGTCGCCCTCGTGCTTGTGCGGTGCCGAGTCGCTCGCGTCGGCGTCGAAGCCGGTGCCCCAGGCAAGCCCGGTGCGGCCCACGACGACCGGAGTCGCCGCGTCATCGACAGCGCGCCACGCGTCGCCGGCAGTCACGCGCGTGTAGCGGCGCAGCGTGCCGTTCGTCGCGTTCCAGTCTGGCGTCGTCACGACGACCAGCTGGCGCGCGTCGTCGAGCGGCGTCCGCGTCGCGGCGCGCGTCGATGGAACCGCCGTCGGAGTCGTCGTCGTACTCCGCCCCGCGCAGGCGACGAGTGACATCGAAGCGACAACGCACACACACATGCACCCACACACGGCCAACTGACGGGCTCTCATCACACGCACGGCTTCAACCCGGAGAAACGGTCCATTCAGTATACCAGGACGATGTCTCGGACCGCGATTCTGCGCGCGATCGCCACGAGCCCGTTGTCATCCTGAGCGAAGCGAAGGATCTCATCCGGGTCCCGGCATCGGGAGCATCCAACCGGGTGAGATCCTTTCGGCGCTCCGCGCCTCAGGATGACGGCGGCGATCACCCACCCCGAAACACCTGCGCGGGATCCGCCCGCAACGCGCGCCGCGACGGGAGAAAGCACGCAACCGCCGCCGTTGCCAGAATGAGTATTACAACACTCATATATGTCAGCGTATCGGTCGGTGTGACGTTGAACAGCAGCTTCGTCACCAGCCGCCCGGTCGCCATCGCCACGCCGACGCCGAGCACGAGTCCCACCGCGACAATGGTGAGGCCCTGCCGCATCACGAGCAGCAACACCCTTCGTCCGCTCGAGCCCAACGCCAGACGAATGGCGATCTCCGGCAGGCGCTGCGTCACCCCGTAACCGATCACTCCCGCGAGGCCGGTCGCCGTCAACACCAGCGCCACAATCGAGAACACGGTCAAGAGCGTGGTCGTCAACCTCGGCTCCGCCAACTGCGCTCCCTTCACTTCTTCCAGCGTCTGCACCGACGACACGGGCTGCTGCGGATCGATGTCGTGAATCGCCGCGCGCAATGCCTTGGTCACCGGCGGCACGGCACCCGTCGTCCGCAGGAATACACGCAGGTCGCCGGCGCCCTGACTCACGATCGGAAGGTAGATCTCGTCCGTCACATCCTTGTCCAATCCGGTGACGCGGACGTCGCCAACTACGCCAACCACCGTGAGCCACGTCTTGCCGCTGTCGGGACTGATGCGCGTCCCAACAGGATCGCGCCCGTGCCAATAGTTCCTGGCGAGACGTTGGCTGACGATCGCCAGAGGCATAACCGTATCTCGATCGGCGCGTGTGAAATCACGGCCGCGAATGAGAGGAATACCGACGGTCTTGAAGTAGCCGGGACTCACGAGGGTCGCATCCGAATGCGGCGTACCAGTCGTCGCCGCGCCCGTCACACCCTCGATCTGAAAGTGAATGTCCTGCGCGCGTGCATTCGCCAACGGCAGCGTGCTCGCGAGCGCGACCGACGAAATGCCGGGCATGCCGGTGAGCCGATCGAGCGTGGCGTCGGCGAAATCGCGCGTCGACTTCGCCGTGCGATACTTCGTGAAGTTGAGCGACAACCGCGCCGTGAGCACGTTGCTGACGTCGATGCCCGCGTCGACGCGCCGCAATTCCAAGAGACTGCGGCCGATCAAGCCCGCGCCGATCAACATCACCACGGCGAGCGCGACTTGCGCGACGACGAGCACGTTGCGCATGCGATGCTCGCCGCGCGACGCCATCGCGCCCGTATTCCCCTGTCTCAAGGCGTCGGCGATGTTCGCGCCGCGCGCCGATTGGACGAACGGCACCGCCGCGATGAGCAACGCGCAGAGCACGCACAGCAAGAGAGCGAACGTGAATACCGGAACGCTCATGCCGATCTCACCGGCACGCGGCGTGAGACGCGTCGCGGTGGCGCGCAGCAATCCGATCCCCGACGCCGCGAGTCCCACGCCGAGCACGCCCCCGGCGATCGAGACGTACAAGCTCTCGAGCGCCAGTTGACGATAGACGACCGAGCTCCCCGCACCGAGTGCGACGCGAACCGCCATCTCTCGCGCGCGGCGCATTTGGCGCGACAGGCTCAGGTTCGCGACGTTCGCCACCGCGGCCAGCAGCAGAAACGCCGCCGTCGCCAGGAGCAAGAGCAGAATTGGTTTCGCCCGCGCAGTCATCTCATCGCGCGCCGACTCGGCGACGAAATGAAAACGCTGCGGCGCCGGGTACGCTTCCTGGTGCACCGTGTGAAAACGTCCGCCGAGCGCGGCGAGCTCCGTCTGCGCGCGCTCGAGCGAGACACCAGGCTTGAGCACCGCGAACGCGCCGACCATCCGCATGCCGTAGTCGTTCAGCATGACCGGCGCCGAACGGAATGGGCACGCCCCGGCGGGCATGAACATCGCGTCGTTGTTCGGATAGCTGGGTATCGGCGGCAAGACCCCGACCACCGTGTGCACCTTGTCGTTCATCGTGAACTTCGCCCCGATGATCGACGGATCGCCGTGAAACTGTTCCATCCAGAACGTGTGCGTCAGCACGACGACCGGCGGCGCACCCACTGCTTCCTCGCCCGGCAGGAACGTGCGGCCGAGCAACGGCTTCACGCCAAGCAGATCGAAGAACTTGTCGGACACGACGCCGGTCTGCACGCGAAGCGGTTCACCATGCCCGTATAACTGAAAGGACATGCTGTGATACTCCGCCACGCCGCTAAACGTTTGCGTGTTGGCGGCGAGCGCACGAACCTCGAGCACCGAGAACCCTTCGTCGGGCGACTGCGTCGAGGGCTGCGTCAGATGCACCAGGCGGTTGCCCGCGCCAATCGGCAGGCGACGCAGCAGCACACCGTCGACCATGCTGAAGATGGCCGTGCTCGCGGCGATCCCAAGGCCGATGGTGAGGATTGCCGCCAGGCTATACGCCGGCGATCGGCGCAGCGTACGCAGCGCGTATCGTGAGTCTTCGAACATTGACCGTCCTCCAGAGGTGCACCGCGTCACGCGTGTTGGGTACCGCCGGCTCTGACAGTCGATTTACATGAACGGTTTGCTGACGAGGTCGAATCGGCTGCGGTAGTGTTTGGGCGACACTCCGAAGCGCCGCTCGAAGGCGCGGCGAAACGCGTCGTCGCTCGCGTATCCCACCGAGCGCGCGACGGCCTCCACGCTCGACCGTCGAGCCGCGAGCCGGCGGCAGGCCTCCGTGAGACGCGCTTCCTCGACGAAGACCGCCGGCGTGACCTGGAAGCGATCCTTGAACGCGCGCGAGAATTGTCGAACGCTCAGGCAGGCGCGCTGGGCGAGCGCCTCGACGGACAGATCCGCCCGCAGGTGCGTGGGAATCCACGCGGCGATGTCGGCGAACCGATCGCTGGATTCGACCTGAAAGCGCAGCGGCTCGGAGTACTGATTCTGTCCGCCCGAGCGCTTGAGATACACGACCATCTCGCGCGCGACGGCGAGCGCGGCTTCCGGACCCAGGTCTTCTTCGATCATCGCCAGCGCGAGGTCGATTCCGGCCGAGATGCCCGCCGACGTATAAAAGCGATCGGCCTTGTGAAAGAGCGCGTCGCGATCGACGCGCAGCTTCGGAAATCGGCGCTGCACGTCGTCGGCAAATCCCCAATGCGTCGCGACGTCGCGGCCGTCGAGGAGGCCGGTCGGTGCGAGTCCATAGATCCCCGTGCACACGCTCGCGATTCGCCGAATGTTCGTCGCTCGCCCGCTCACCCATTTCGCTACGCGCTCGGCCAGCCCGCCCGCGCGAAGTCCGCTCCCGCCGGGGACGATGAGCGTATCGAGCTCGGTACTGGTTGGAATCACGTGACGCGCCGTGAACGCGACGCCGTTACTCGCGGTGAAGTGCTTGGAGTCGACGCCGATCACGACGAGCTCGTACGGCGGCTCGCCGTCGACGGCGAATTCGGGCACCGACAGCGCGTCGGAGCAGAACACGTCCGCGGGGCCGACGAGGTCGAGCGCCTGAAGATTCTCGAAGCCAAGGATGCCAATGCGACGCGACATGCAGCACGATCGCGAAGAATCACGATGGCCGCAATGACGCTGATCCGACAAAAACGGCCACGCTCGCCAAAGCGCCGATTCGGCTCAACGCAGGCGCGGCCGATTGTGACGATATCGCCGCGCTCCCACTCTTTTGCTAGATTGGCTCACCTCCAGGAGCTCTCAATGCCGTCGTCCCGCCCCGGTTCGATCCCCCTCGTTCCATTGCTCGGTATCGCGACGCTGACGATCGCCGGTGTCGTGCTCGCTTCTCCCAACGGACCACTCGGTGCGCACCGCGCCGACCCAACGTTCGCCAAGGACGTGGCGCCCATCGTCTACCACAATTGCGCGATGTGTCATCGCCCCGGCGGCCAGGGTCCGTTCTCGCTGCTCGACTACGACAGCGCGGCGGATCACGTCGACGAGATCAGGGACGCCGTGAAGACCGGCGCAATGCCGCCCTGGCATGCCGAGGGTCCGCATGGTGTTTTCCGCAACGATCGTCGCTTGAGCGATGCGGACAAGCAGACGATTCTCGACTGGATCGATGCGGGAGCCAAGGCCGGCGACGCGAAGGATCTCCCGCCCAAGCCCGTATATCCCACGAGCTGGTCGATCGGCACACCGGACGCGATCGTCGAGATGCCCGAGTCGTTCCATGTACCGGCGAGCGGCACGATCGAGTATCAGTACTTTCAGGTGCCGACGGGATTCACCGAAGACAAGTGGATTCAGGCGATGGAATTCATGCCCGGCGCGCGGCAAGTCGTGCATCACATTCTCGTCTACGCCTACACGCCGCCGCAGCCGGGCGCGCAGCAACAATCCGCGCCGACGGCCCCGCCACCCGGTACGCCGCGTCCGCAGCCGCTGTTCTTGCGCAATCCCGCGTATCGGCAGCAGCCCGAGCCACCGCGCCAGGACACGCTTCACGCACCGCCGCGGCAACTCGGCACCTTGATCGGCGGCACCGCGCCCGGCACGAACGTGATGGAATTCGCAAAGGGCACCGCGCTCAAGATTCGCGCGGGCACGGTCCTCACGTTCCAGATGCACTACACGGCGAAGGGGCACGACATGATGGATCGCTCGAAGGTGGGCTTCAAGTTCGCGGCGGAGCCACCGAACGAAGAGATCTCGATGGCGGCGTTCACGAATGGATCCTTCACGATCCCAGCGGGCGGCAAGGACTCGGTTCCGTCCGAGATCACCGCGACGCAGCCCGTGCGCATCTGGGGCTTGCTGCCGCACACGCATCTGCGCGGCGTGAAGTGGCGCTACACGCTCGAGAAGCCCGACGGCACGAGCGAAGTCGTGCTCGACGTGCCGCACTACGACTTCAACTGGCAGACGTACTACCTGTTCGACAAGCCGCTCGAGATTCCCGCTGGGGCCAAGCTCAAGTCGATGGCGTGGTACGACAACTCGGTGGCGAACAAGCACAATCCCGATCCCACGAAGGACGTGCACTGGGGCGACCAGACGTGGGAAGAGATGCAGTACACGGGGTTTTTGTATAGTGTGCCGAGCAGGAACTTGAAGAAGAGCGGTACGACGCAGCATTGATGCTGCACGAGAGCGCGCTCTCGCACCCCACCGGAGTTTCCGTCTTGCGTCACAATTCACGTTTCGCGTCGCTGCTGGCGCTTCTGTCGCTTCTGTCGCTGTCGGCGACGGGAGCGGCCCAGCAGTCGCCATTCGATTCCCTGCACTTCCGCAACATCGGCCCCGCCGCGACCGGTGGACGCATTCACGACATCGAGGTCGATCCCACCGACCCCGCGACGATCTACGTCGCCGCGGCATCGGGCGGCATCTGGAAGACCACGAACCGCGGCACATTCTGGTTTCCGATCTTCGACAAGATGCCCGAGAACACGTTCGGCGATCTCGCGATCGCGCCGTCGAACTCGCGCATCATCTACGCGGGATCGGGCGAGCAGAACAACCGGCAGTCGTCGTCATGGGGTTCGGGCGTCTATAAGACCACCGACGCCGGCGCGACCTGGACGCACATCGGGCTCGAGAACACGACCAGCATCGGTCGCGTGATCGTGCACCCGACCGATCCGAACATCGTGTACGCGGCGGCCGTGGGAAATCTGTGGAAGGCGTCGCCCGAACGCGGCGTATACAAGACCACCGACGGCGGAAGAACGTGGAATCGGATTCTCTACGTCGACACGCTCACCGGCGCCACCGACATGGTGATGGACCCGCGCAATCCCAACGTGCTCTACGCGGCGACGTATCAGCGTCTGCGCAGCGCATTCGGATTCAACGGCGGCGGCCCCGGTAGCGCGCTGTACAAGACGACGGACGGCGGCGCGACGTGGACCAAGCTCGAGAAAGGCATTCCCGCCGGCGACAAAGGGCGCATCGGTTTAGCAATCTCTAAATCCAACCCGGACGTCGTCGTCGCGCTCATCGAACATGCGACGGAGAGCGGCACGTACCGCAGCGACGACGCCGGCGCGACCTGGAGGCGCGTGAGCCGCCAGAATCCGCGGCCGATGTATTACAGCGCGCCGTTCATCGATCCGACGACCGACAAGCGCATCTGGATCCTGGGCACCACGATCGTGAAAAGCGAAGACGGCGGCAACACGTTCGAGGGCGCGCCGACGTCGCCGGCGTATGACATCGGGCTCAAGACCGACCATCACACGATGTGGATCGATCCCCGCGATACGCGGCACGTCATCATCGGCGGCGACGGCGGGTTGAACGAGAGTTTCGATCTCGGCAACACCTACGTGCGGATGAACAACATCCCGATCGGGCAGTTCTATCACATCGCGGTCGACGATCGCGATCCGTACTTCATCTACGGCGGGCTGCAGGACAACCACTCGTGGATGGGTCCGAGCGCGACGCGCCACTGGCTCGGCATCCTGAATCAGGATTGGGTGCAGATCGGGTTGAGCGACGGCACCGGCCAAGCCGTGGACAAGAGCGGCTACCACACCATCTATACGTCGTCGACGAACGGCAACGTCCAGCGCTTCGATCCGATCACCGGCGATCGCTACGACATCAAGCCGATCCCGCCTAGAGGCGACTCGGCATATCGCTGGGATTGGGATGCGCCGCTGATCGCATCGCAGCATACGCCGGGCACGGTATACGTCGGCGCGAATCGCCTCTTCATCTCGCACGATCGCGGCGTGACGTGGACGCGGACGGAAGATCTCACGCGGCAGGTGAACCGCGACACGATTCCGCTCATGGGCAAGAAGGGCCGCGACATTCGCATCTCGCGCAACGATGGCGAAACGACGAGCAGCGAACTGACGACGATCGCCGAGTCGCCGCTCGACGCGAAGGTGTTGTGGGTGGGCACGGATGACGGCAACGTGCAGGTGTCGCAGGACGGCGGGAAGACGTGGAAGGAAGTGAGCGCCGCGGTCACGTCGGGGACGGGCATCGCGAGCGGAACGTTCGTCTCGCGCGTGGTTGCGTCGAGTGCGTCGCGCGGAACGGCCTACGCGGCATTTGACGCGCACCGCTCCGGCGATTTCGCGCCGTACATCGCGCGCACGACCGACTTCGGCAAGACATGGACGCGCATCACGGACGGCCTGCCCGGCGACGCGTCGGTGCGCAGCATCTATGAGTATCCTGGAAAGGCGAACCTCGAGCTCGCCGGAACCGAACGGCATCTGTTCGTGAGCCGCGACTCCGGCGCGCACTGGTCGCAGCTCACCGCGAATTTGCCGACGACCATCTATTACGACATGGTCGTGCAGCCGCGGACGCACGACCTCGTGGTCGCGACGCACGGCCGCGGGCTATGGGTGCTCGACGACGCCACGCCGCTCGCCGACTGGTCGCCCAGGATTGCAGCGACGTCCATGTATTTGTTCGCGCCCGCGCGGGCGACCGTCATGCAGTACTGGGACGACATCTCGAACATGGCGCAAGGATTCTTCGCGGCGGAGAATCCCGCCGACGGCGCGACGTTCACCTACTGGCTCAGCAAGCCCGCGCAGAAGGTGCGGCTCGTCGTTCGCGGGCCGACTGGAAAAGTGATTCGCACGGTCGACGGCAAGACGGCGGCGGACGTGATCAATCGCAGCGTGTGGGATCTTCGCCATGAGCCGCCGCCGGCCACGCCCGGTCGCGGCGGCGGCGAGGAAGGCGGTGGCGGCGGTGAGGAAGCCACCGGCGGTCGCGGCGGCCGCCCTGCTCTGCCGATTCCGATGCACGAGATCGGCAATCGTGGACCGTACGTGTCGCCGGGCACATACTCCGTTACGCTCGACGTCGACGGCGACACGACGAGCCGCACGTTCGAGGTGCGCGGTGATCCCGCGCTGCCGGTGACGGTCGCGCAGCACAAGGCGCGCGAAACCTTTCTGCTCGACGTGCAAGCGCAGCAGGTGAAGGTCGAGCAGATGGCGGCGACGCTTCGGCAGCGGCGCACCGGCGCGACCGGTGCCGATTCGGCGAAGCTCGTCGCGCTCGAGCGGCGCCTCACCGGCGGGCGCGATGCGCCGCGCGCCAAGCTTGGCGCGATTGCTCGGGCATACAATGGAAACGGCGCGCAGCAAGGCAGTTTGTATCCGCCGAGCGCGCAATATCGGCAGGCGCTCGTCGAGGCGAAGGCGGAAGTGGCGGCGATCGAGAAAGAGCTCGCCGCGCTGAAGCCGTAAGCGCCGCCGACCGCGGCAGCCTCTCGAAAAAGGGTTGGAATGGCCGTCTCGCGGCTGTTCCAACCCTTTTTGCGGAGCAAGTGTCTTAGGGAAAGACACTTGGGGGAACGCATGGCACTGCTCAAGGGAACGCTCGACGTCCTGGTCCTCAAAACCCTGTCCTGGGGACCGATGCACGGGTTCGAGATCACCAAATGGCTCGAGGCGCGCTCGAGTGGACGGTTGGACATCACCGATGCGGGATTGCTCCAGGCCCTGCACCGGCTCGAGGCGCGCGGACTTCTGTCGGCGGAGTGGGGCGTCACCGCCAACGAACGGCGCGCTCGCTACTACAAGCTCACCCAGGCCGGCCGGGCCGCGCTGCGCGCGGAGTCGGCGGCGCTGATCGATCAGTTCGACGCGCTCATGAGTGTACTCACCGCTCGTTCGGCGAGGATCTGATCCGATGCGACGCCTCTTCCGCCTGCCGCTGCGCAGCGACGCCGCCGCGGCCGCCGACGTCGACGAGGAGCTACACGCGTTCCTCGCGGAGCGCGTGGATGATCTCGTCGCGCAAGGAATGTCCCCGAGCGAGGCGCGTGCCGAGGCGGTTCGTCGGCTCGGAGCGTCGGTCGATGAAGCCAGCGCTTCGCTACACACCTCAGCCGCCGCACGGGAGCGCAGCATGAGAGTTCGTGAAACGCTCGATGGCATGCGGCAGGATCTGCGATACGCCGTTCGCGCGCTGCGCCGCGACAAGGCCTTTGCCGCGTTTTCGATCGCGATCGTCGCGCTCGGCATTGGCGCGAGCGCCACGGTGTTCAGCGTCGCGAACGGCCTGTTGCTGCGGCCCCTGCCGTTCGCGAATCCCAATCGACTCGTGTGGATTCAGAACGGCACGGAGCCCGGACTCTCGGCGCAGACGTTCCAGGTCAATCCACTCCTCTCGTTCAAGCGGGAGAATGGATCGTTCACCGACGTCGCGGCCTACGCGGCGTTCTACGGTGACGGCGACATCACGTTGAGCGAAGGTTCGGAATCGATTCGCCTCAGCGCCGTTCCCGTCACGCAGAACTTCTTTCCGCTGCTCGGCGTGCATCCCGTGCTCGGCCGCAACTTCACGCCCGAGGAGAGTGTTTGGAACGGTCCGAGCCCCGTCATGATCAGTCATGCGCTCTGGGAGCGGCGCTTTGCGTCCGATCGCGCGATCATCGGCAAGCGGATCACGTTGAACGGCGACCCGACGACGGTCGTCGGCGTGTTGCCTGCCTCATTTGACTTCGGTTCGGTGTTCGCGCCGGGCGCGCGGATCGATCTGTACACGCCGATTCCGCTGTCGCCCGCGACCAACCGCTGGGGCAACACGTTCGCCGTGGTTGGCCGGCTCGCGCCTGGCGCGACGGTGCAATCGGCGGCGGCCGAGCTTCGCGTCCTGTCGCCGCGCGTCACTGCCGAGAATCCGAATGCCAACAAGTTCGATGGAGTCGTGTCGCCGCTCGCGGAGCACGTGAGCGGACGGGCGCGATTCGGCCTCGTGGTGCTCGCGTTCGCCGTGGGCGTCGTGATGCTGATCGTGTGCGCGAACTTGTCGAATCTGCTCCTCGCTCGCGCGACGACTCGACAGAAGGAAATGGCAATTCGTGCCGCACTCGGCGCCGGTCGCGGGCGTCTCATTCGCCAGATGCTCACGGAGAGCCTCGTACTCTCGGCGTGCGGCGCGGTCGTCGGTCTCGCGTTGGCCGCGATCGGCACCAACGCCATCGCGCACATGGATGCCGTGAGCTTGCCGCGCCTTGCGGACGTCACGCTCGATGCGCGCGCGCTCGCGTTCACGGTGTTGTTGGCCGCCGGCGCGGGACTGGCGTTCGGTATGGTGCCGGCGCTTCAGATGTCGGAGGCCGGCGTACACGATACGCTCAAGGCGTCGGGCCGCGCGGCAACGGATAGCCGCCGCAGCCAGTGGATGCGCCGCGGTCTCGTGGTGTCGGAGATCGCGCTTGCGTGCGTGCTGCTCGTGGGATCAGGGCTGCTCGTTCACAGTTTTCTCAAGGTGCTCGACGTCGATCTTGGGTTCCGGCCGCAGCGTGTCGCGGCGGTTCGGGTGGATCCGGACCAGAACTTCAAGACGAAGGACGAGCTCGTGAGCTACATCGACAACGTGCTGGCGAGCACGCGGAGCATTCCCGGTGTGAGCGCCGCGGCCATTGCCGATGGCATTCCGCTCGGCAGCAATCGGAGTTGGGGCATCACGCCCGGCGGTCAGGAGTATCGAAAGGGACATTGGACGAGCGCATTCATTCGCGTGGCAAGCGACGGGTATCTCGACGCGATGGGCATGAAGCTCGTCGCGGGCCGCGACATCTCGCCCCATGACGTCACGGCGACCGAGCCGGTGGTCCTGCTGAATGAGACCGGCGCGAAGACGTTGTGGCCCGGTCAGAGCGCGCTGAACAAGCTGGTGCGCCTGGGAGGCAACTTCGATCGGCGTGTGGTGGGCATCGTCGCCGACGTGCGCAATCTGTCCGTCGAGCAGAGCGCTGGCGTGCAGGCGTATCTCCCGACGCGGCAGGAATTCAGTCAGTCGACCGTGACGCTCATCGTGCGCACGAGTCTCGAGCCGGCGTCATTGGCAGGTGCTCTTCGCCGGCAGCTCGCGTCGATCGATCCACACCTGGCGACGAACGAGATTCACACGCTCGACGCGGCGGTGAACCGGTCGGTCTCGCCTCGGAAGTTCTTCACCGCGCTGCTTGGCGGCTTTACAGTTTTTGCATTGTGTCTGGCGTTGCTCGGGATCTATGGTGTGATCTCGTACACCGTCACGCATCGCACGCAGGAGATCGGCGTGCGCATGGCGCTGGGCGCGACGCCGGGGGTGGTGCAGGCGCGCATCATTCGCGAGACGCTGCGCCTGGCGGTCGTGGGCGTCGTGATCGGCACGGCCGGCGCGTGGATTGCCGGGCAAACGTTGAGCGGCTTCTTGTTTGGCGTGACGCCGGCGGATCCCGTCACGTACGTCGCGATGGTGTGTGTGTTGTTCGCGGTGGCGATCGTGAGCGGCTATGTGCCGGCGCGCAGGGCGTCGCGGATCGACCCGGTGGTGGCGTTGCGGGAAGGGTGAGGCCTTGCGCGGACCGGTGCAGGCCGCGTCACGACCGGCGAGCGCGCGGTGACGACGCCGGTGCGGGGTTTCGCAAATACGCTACGAATGTTCGCGCCACTTCGCCCTGCAGCTGCCGGTCGGTAAGGGATGTCAGCTTGTGCCACATCGACACGTCGTCGAGCGCGTGGACTTCGACGACGGTGGCCATCGTGAGCAGGGCGAAGGTGATCGCGCGGCGGGGGTTCGAGTGGGCGATCTCGTTCTTGAAGGGAAGCAGCGCCTCGATGAGTCGCTCGTAGCTCACGGCCACCAGTGAGAGCGCGCGTGAGCGAAACGTCGCGTCGGAGTCGGTCTCGACGAAGCGGGTAAGGGCTCGCATCAGCCGCGGCTGCGAGCGGTATTGCTGGATCGTCACGGCGGCCAGTCGCGACGCGACCTCCTCCAGCGTGAGTTTCTTGAACGACTCGATCCGCATCGAGTTTCGACTGCCCTCGACGCTGCGTTCGAGCGCGTCCAGCAACGCGGCACGAATGAGCGTGTCGCGATCGTGGAACCGCCGATAGATGCTTGCCGGCGCGACCTCCGCGGCCGCGGCAATTCGGGGGACGGTCGCGCCGTCCAAGCCATGCTCGGCCAGCATCGCGATCGCCGCCTTGAGCAGGCGGGACTCGGTCGCGCGGCTCCGGTGTTGGTGCGCGGCGGGCGGCGCGGCGTGTTGGGCGTCGTCGGTCATGGGCGTAAGCTAGCTGGTGGTTGACAAATGTGAATGTGAATTTACATTTACATTATGTCTCCCTCGACCGCGACATTCCCGCTCATTCCGCGCCGCGCCCTCTTCGGCCATCCTGCCGTCGACGCCCCGCGCATCGCGCCCGACGCCACCCGCCTTGTGTATCTCGCGCCGCACTTGGGCACGCAGTGCGTGTGGGTGCGCGATCTCGGGCAGCGCCCCGCGAACGATCGCGTCGTCGCCCATGATCGCACGCGTCCCGTTTCCTGGGCGCGCTGGCAGGGCGACGGCCGGCACGTGCTCTATCTCCAGGACGACGGCGGCAACGAGAACTACCATCTCTTTCAGGTCGAGGTCGACGGGGTTGGCTTCCGCGATCTCACGCCGGGTGACGGCGTTCGCGCCATGCCACTCGCGATCGATCCGTGTACCCCGGGAGAGCTGCTCGTCACGCTCAACCGCCGCGATCCACGCCTCCTCGACGTGCATCGCGTGAACGTCACCGACGGCGAGTCCGTGCTCGACACGATCAATCCGGGCGACGTCGTCACGTGGCTCGCCGACACGCGACTCGTGGTTCGCGCGGCCGTCGCGCAACTGCCGGACGGATCCTACGTCATCCGCGTGCGCGACGACGCAGATGCGCCGTGGCGCACGCTGGATGAGGTGCCCTTTGCCGACGGCCAGCCGCGCATCGCTGCGTTCTCCCCGGACGGACGATCCTTATACGCCATCACGGCGAAGGAGGCGAACGCCAGTCGTCTCGTGCGGTATGACGTCTGCACCGGCCGCCGCGTCGTCGTCTTTGAACATCCCATATACGACGTCGAACGAGTCTTCGTCGATCCATCCAGCCACAACGTCGTCGCCGTCGCGGTGCTCGAGGAACGCCTTGTCTGGACGGCGCTCGATCCCGCCTTCGCGCGTCACCTCGACGATCTGCGCGCGGCAGATCCCGGTGACTTCCTGATCGACGGCGCGAGCGCCGATGGCAACACACTCATTATCCGGTATCAGAGCGACGTCAGCCCCGATTCTTTTCACTGCTACGATAAGACAACCGGTAAGTCGACGCTGTTGTTCCACAGCCGGCCCGACCTGCGCGCCGAGGCGCTGGCACCGATGCGCCCGATTGCGTACGAGGCGCGCGACGGTCTGGTCATTCACGGCTACCTGACGCTGCCGAATGGCACGGAACCGCACGATCTGCCGATGGTCGTTTACGTACACGGCGGGCCATGGTATCGCGATCGCTGGGGGTACGAACCCATCGTGCAATGGTTGGCGAACCGCGGCTACGCGGTGCTTCAAGTCAACTTTCGCGGATCGACGGGTTACGGCAAAGCGTTTCTCAATGCCGGCAACCGCGAGTGGGCCGGCGCGATGCGAACGGATCTCCTCGATGCGCGCGACTGGGCAATCGCGCAGGGGGTCGCTGATCCAAAACGGATCGCGATCTTCGGCGGCAGCTTCGGCGGCTACGCCGTCCTTACCGCACTCGCGTGGACACCGGACGCGTTCGCCTGCGGCGTGGACATCGTCGGCCCATCGAACCTGGAGACGTTCATGGCGACGCTTCCACCCTACTGGAGCGCGATGCGAAAGTTGTTCACGGAGCGCGTGGGCGAAGCTCCGGAGTTCCTGCGATCACAATCGCCGTTGCACAGAGCGTCATTCATTCGCGCGCCACTGCTGATTGCGCAGGGTGCGAACGATCCTCGCGTGAAGCGGGCCGAGAGCGATCAGATCGTCGAGGCGCTGCGCGAGAGCGACGTCGCCGTCGAATACCTGCTATTCGAAAACGAAGGACACGGATTCGCTGACCCCGACAATCTCGAACGATTAACCGCGCTCGCGGAAACCTTCCTCGCGCATTCGCTGGGCGGTCGCGTCGAACACGCGTGATCAGCAGAACTCACACAACGAAGCGAACCCTCCTGGTTGCGCATCGCGATCCACATCTCCTAGGGTCTCTCCAGAAATCCCCTGCCCTCGTATACCGCGGGCATCGCCTTTTCGATTCGCGCGGCGCGAGTCGCCGACTGCTTCGCCGCCGCGAAGTGGTAGAGGTAGCTCCGTTGGCGTCCGGGCGTCAGCGCCTCGAAGGCGCGTTTGAAACGCGGGTCTCTTCGGAAGCGCTCGCTCAGTTCTTCGGGGACTGGAAAATCCGACGTTTTCTTCGGCTTCACGCGCACGCCGGCCTTCTCGATCGCGATGGCCTCGCGCACGTATGCCTTGATCGTCGACGCTTTCGTCGCGATGTCCTTCGCGCTGGTGAACTTCATCACACGACCGGCCTGAACCTGACCGAGCTGCACCAGCACGTTCTGGGGATCTTTCAACAGAGCGCCCTGAAAGAAGCCGAGCGCGAAGTACTCCTTGAAGCCCTGCATGATGACGATGTTCTTTCCGTCCACGGTGTAGGTGGGCTTCCCCCACTTGCACTCCTCTTTCATGCCAAGCCCCGCGAGCACGCGCCGCATCGCCGCGATCTCGGCCGTCCAGCGCTCTCGATACGCCATTTCCATGAAGGCATACCCCTCGACATTTGTGTGACTCAATGTCCCACGAGCAGCAAGGTAGTCGAATACCAAGGGACGCGGGCGGCGCGGGCTCCCGTCGCCAGGGCCCTCAGTCGAACAGACCGACCACCCACGCCGCGACCGGAGCGAGGACCGGAGCGACCGCTTGCGCGATGGCATCCTGCAGGTCGCCTACGCCGCCAGCCACGGTCTCGAGCTGTTGGTCCGACAGCGCGGCATCGCCGCCCTGAAAATCGGGAAGCACGATCGTCGCGTCGGAGCTGTTCTCGATGAATCTCACGTTAAAGGATTCTGATAGCGCCGAGGCCGGCTTGCCGGCGTGACTCGCGATGGCGGCGCGCGGATTGGCCAGGAGCTCTGCGCGAAACGCCGCATCGGTCGTGGAGCGCACGAGGACGGCGTGTACGAGCTCGTGACTCCGTGCCACTTTGTCGGTCTGCGCATCGCGGACCGCGCCCGGCTGGTCGAGTTGCATGTGTTCGTCCCCTGAAATGAGTGGAGCTGAATTGCGCCTAGAAGCCGTACGGGTCGGTGGTGTGTGCCCTGATCCAATCCGCCGCGGCGTCATACAGCATGACTGCGGCAACGGCGGCGGTGGTGACTCCCACACTGGTGTCAGTGCCGCCAGAGACGGTCTCCAACTGCGCCTCCGAGAGCGTTGAACTCTCCGAGACGAGATCGGGCAACACGATCGTTGCATCCACGTTGTTCTCGATGAACACGATGTTCAGAGACTCAGGCATCTTGGAGACATCGCAGCCGTTGAACTCCGCAAGCGCCGCACGCGGCTCGGTCAACAGCTTCTGCCGGAACGCGCCGTCCACCGCCGATCGGCTGAGCACCGCCGAGTAATACGCGTTCGCCGTGGTCGCGAACGCGGGGTCGGACGAGTACCGCTGCATCTGCTCCCGCATCGTTGCCCGCATGATCTTTCTCCTGAATCGGCTCACGCCGTGGGGACGCGATTGCCAATCACGGTTGTGGTGGAAAGCGGCCGGTGCATCACTGAGCAATTGTTTACTTATGATGCTTTGCTCACGATGATGGGCCGCGGGAGGGCAACGGCCGTGCCCGCAGCGAAGTCAATGCGAAGACGTTTTGTGCGTTGCGGTTATCTCGGTGCGCGCCACGCTGCGTCGTGTGCAGTCTGGAGCGACGGCTCTACTCTATGGAGCGACGCGTCGTACTGCGCGGCCAGTCGATCACTCTGCCGACCGTCGCGATCTCCCAACGGTCGCCGCGGCTTTCGTCGCATTTTTCTGCGGAACGATCGTCTCACCGCGAGCGAGCATCGCCACGAGTGTCGCAATCTTCTTCGCCCGGCCCGCGGGCGTCTTCATGCTGTTCGTGCGAAACGCGAGCGCGAACAGGTTCTGCTTACTGAGCGTCGAGAACGTCTTTAGCGCGCGCACGTTGGCTTCGATGGCGGCGCGGAGATCGCCCGGTATGGTCTCCCTGGAGATCTCGCGGATGGGCGCGTAGGCCGAGTCCCATCGGCCATCCGCTTTGGCGGCGTCGATCTGCTGCTGACCGTGGGGCGTCATGCGTCCGGCGCCGATGAGGCGAGCGACGTGCCCGCGGTTGACCTGACTCCAGATGCTCTTCGCGGTCCGCGGTGTAAAGCGCTGCAGGAATGATTGCTCGTCGAACGACTTCTTGATGCCGTCGATCCAACCCCAGCAGAGCGCGACGTCGAGGGCCTGGGCGTAGTCGACGGTCGGCAATCCCGAGCTTTTCTTGTGAATCTTGAGCCAGATCTCCGATTCACTGGCGTGGTGGGTCGCCATCCATTTCTCGAACGCGGCGGCGGACTTGAAGCTCTTGATCTTGGCGGGATTGGGGATGACGGGTGGCATGACCGAAATATGCTCGACTGGGCCCTACATACTCTGCTGACAGCATCGCAGTGACATGCAGCGCACCGTGACAACGACGAATCGAACAAGAGTTTGCTGCTTCATCGATTGTGCGGGCGCACCTGTCGCCCTCGCTTCAGCGTTCGTTAAACGACGTGCCGCGACCATGTTCGATCGGTGCGCGGCCGCCACCGGTGATGAACGCGGCTTCTTGGATCCGATGCCAATCGAGCCCGAGCGCAGCCGCGACCGATTCCACAAAGTGGCACACGCCCGGAAACTCCGTCGCATCGTGCGACGCGAGAACGAGGGACAGCCCCTGCTCGCGGGCAAAGAGTTCGGTGTAGAGCGAGCCTTCGCCGGTGAAAAAGGTGTCACAACCCAGAGCGACGGCTTTGGCGAGGTATTCTGTGCTGCCGCCACCGCCGGGGACGACGGCAACGCGCCGGAAGTCGGACGCGTTGGGCCACGCACGCACTGGTGTTGCCAAACGCTCGGCGACGAGCGCCGTCCATGCGTCGAACGTCATGGGCGGCGCGAGAGCGACCACGAGATCATCGCCGCCCTCGCGTTCGACGGTGAGACCGATGAGCCGAGAGAGAACGGCGCTGACACTGTCAGTGGGGACACGATCGAGCGCCTCGTGCGCTGCATAGAGCGAGATGCCTTCCCTCCTCAGGCGCTCGAGCTTGGGAGCATGGAGGTCGAGATCGATGGACGCCCAGGGCGCGTGATGTACGAAGAGGCAATCAACACCGCGTTCAATCGCGGCGTCGATGGTCGCGAACGACGTATTGAGCGCGGCGCCGATGCACCGGACGGACGAGCGACCGCGGACGAGGAGACCGTTGCCGGTCGGGTCGTCATAGGTGCTCGTGTGAAGCATCGTTTCCAAATGAGCGAGAAGCTCATCGAGGGTACGTGACTCGGTCATGAGAGATCGTTGACCAGCAAGGGATGCGTGGGTGTCATCTAGGGTTGTAGTTGAGCAAGGAAGTCTAATCCGAGCGTGGGGACACGATGGCTCGGCATCGCTCGCTATGAATCGCGCGTCCGAACGCTGAGTCCTTCGGGCAGTTCGGCTCGAGGCAGAAATCCGAGGAGCCGGCCATCGGGCGTTCGAGAATCATAGTGGCGCTTTACGTACGGGCGCGCACCGTCACCCGCGTCAAATGCAGTCGCGAGAAAGTCCGCCTCGGCGGCGGTGAGTTCGCGTGCCGACCCATCGTCGGCGACGAAAACAAAGCCGGACCGCGCTTCGTCGGGCGTTGGTGCGACGCGTATCTGGACGGGCCGCGCTTCGCCGGCCGGAAACCAGACGCCGGGCACAGTGATCGGCGCGGCGATGTCACCGACGTCGAGCGATTGTGGATCAACGTCTTCGACGTATTGGCCCGTCAGCGTCGTCCCGGGCGGCAGCCGATGCAACGCGGCTTTGGCGGCGAACCACGCCGTGCCCGCGTCGGGCGCCGTGACGCCGATGCCGAGGCCGTGACTCGCTGGGAACCAATAGTGGCGTAAGAGAGGTGTGTCACTCATCTCGCGAAAGGACCCCCAGAGTGACGATCCGGACTACGCCTTCTCGACAAAGTAATAATGGTTCTCGCCCTCATCCTTGGCGTCGGCGACCCACGTCAGGCCAGCGTCACGCAGCAATCGCTCATACGTGTGCTCGCCGAGAGATTGCGACCGGCGTCCGGTCATGGCGTCCAACCATTCCAAAGGCTCGCGGTGTGCCGTGAAGAGAAAGCGTCCTTGTGGCTCGAGGGCGCGCGCGACCTTTTTGATGACGAGCGCTTGCGCGGCGGGGTCGAGTAAGAACAACAGGCCCCAGGCAAGCACGCCGCTAAAGGTTCGGTTAAAGAACTCTGATGCCTCGACGGTATTTCGCTCAATCGGCACATCCGGGAACCGCTCGCGGAACGCTGCGACCATCGTCGGTGACGCCTCGACCGCGTACGTCGTGAGACCCGCCTCTTGCAGGATCCGGGTGCTCGGTTCACCGGGACCCGAGCCGAGGTCGAGCACCGTCGCGCCGCGGGGAAAGGCGTCTGCCCAGGCCTTGACGACCGCGGCACCGATCGAGTCGCCGGCGGGAGACCGGGTACCGCGTCCGGCAATGTACATGTTCGCGACCGCTTCATATCCGTTCGAGCCGTCGTCCGTTGCCGTACCCATTGCACCTCGACCAGAATTTGGTTGCGTTCCTGTATCTGCCTCTCCGAAGAGTTTGCATGCATTCTGATCGCAGCGATAGGCGACCGGAGCCACCGAAAATCAGGATCGTATTTTTGCAAGGCAGGAAGCGAGATTTATTGCAAGCTAACGCAGCTAACACCGAAGCTAGAGCTGCAAGGAAGTCTAATTGACGTGACCCCTATTCTTGATCCAGCTATTCCTGTCGATCGGACTGGGTAGAAGGTGTGAGCAACAGGTAGTCTCCGCAAACTCCGCCGGGGTTCGAAGGGCGAGGCCGCTGTGCGGCCGAGCTTCGTTGTACTCGATGCGCCACGCTTCGATGGTGCGTTGCGCATCGGCCAGGTTCACGAACGAGCTCTCGTTGAGGCATTCATCGCTGAGTCGGCCATTGAAGCTTTCGACGTAACAGTTCTCGCTCGGCTTGCCTGGGCGAATGAAGTGGAGCGTGATGCCGCGGTTGTGCGCCCACTGGTCGAACGCCTGTCTCGTGAACTCCGCGCCATTTTCGCAGACGATGGCGCGGGGAGCGGCGTCATGCGCGCGCGTTCGTCGAGCAGCTGGATCACGCGCGGCGCCGGCAGTGAGCCACCGGAGGTGAGCAGCGGACACGCGCGCGAAATCATTGACGACGCTGAGCACACGGATCACACACCCATCACGGAGCGGACCATAGACGAAGCGATGTGCGGACGGCGATAGCCCGAGCGCGGTTTCTGCATCGCGCATCGCGAGTCGTTCACGCAGCGACGTATCGTCGCGCGTGGCGAAGCCAGTGAAGCGGTACGCGCGACGTTCTGACAGGTCGCCGGCTACTATGATGTCACGCTCCGCAAGGCCGCAGTCTGGCTCTCTGCGTTCGGTGCCGGTGCTTGCGTCGGGATGTCGAGCTGGAAGTTCTTCAGCGTCTCGAATGAAGGGTTGTCGTGCAGAATTGCCGGCGGTACTTTCGCCGGGCGATTCGCGACGGACACTCCCAAAGACCTGACAAGGTGCGCACCATGAAAAGACTCCTTGCCGTATCCGCGATTCTTCTGCTTGGTGTGACGGCGGCCGTACGTGATCGGACCACGGTCCGGGCGCCGTACGTTCCCGTGGCGGTCCTCTGCGCCAATGAGTCGAACACATTGTGCTCCATCGTGCCCGCTTACATCGGGACGGATTCGTCCCTCAAAAGGGCGCTCGACTACGGCGGAATCTTCGGCAAGGCGCCGACGAGTTCCGCGACGGACGTGGAGACCCCGTTCGACAACATGGCGTGGCAAATGTTCGTCGCGCTCAACTGGGCCGCCAACGCGACGACCCAGCCGCCGGCGAAGGGACTCACGGCGGCCGGGCCACGGGTGTGGGAGAACTTCAAGCGGATCAGCGCGCTGTTCGGCAATTCGCCGAAGATCGCCAACTGCGCCAACCCGTCAAACCTCACCGTCTTCTCGATCGGCTCGAACGGAAAGGGAAAGCCCGCGCCGAACAACGAAGAGTTTTTCCAGGCGTCCACCGACCTGCCGCTGATCGACGTCAATGGGAACTGGACGGTCTACGAGCGCCGAGTGAACGACATCGAGGCGAATTATCTCCAGGCGCCGGATGGCAAGCGTTCGCAAACGCTCACGACGATCGCGGGGCAGGACACGTTCGTGAAATACAATCCAGCGGGCGCGCAATTCACCGCGTCGGCGACGACGCCGACCGGCGCCAATGGCTCGATCGAGGTCAAGACGTCGTGGCGCATCATGAACGCGAACGCCGGGGATGACACGACGCGCTATTTCACCGAGCGCGCGATCCTCGCCGTGGCCGGAGACCTCGTCGTCACCAACCAGCCGATCTGCGCGACGGTGACACTGGGCCTCGTGGGCATGCACATCATCCAGCGGAACCCGCCCAACGCCGTCAACGCGAACCTGAAGCCGCAATGGATCTGGGCGACGTTCGAGCACGTGGACAACGCGCCGCTGGCCAAGTCGCCGTGTAGCGTGGTGAGCGCCTGCTCGCCCCGTGCGAACTGGATGAACCAGCCGAGCTGCGGGGCGGCGGCGCCGAGTACGTCAACTCGTTATTCGTACTTCAACAAGAGCGCGAACGTCGCGGGAACGAACATCATTCCGGTGTCGAACAAGGCGGACAAACGGTTCGTGTGGAGTGCAGCGCAGCCCTATGCCAATGGCGCGACGACGCCGGCGAGCGCGCTACCGCAGGTATCGCGCTGTTGGGCGCCTTATCCACTCACCGCGCAGATCAATAGGCAGTGGCAAAAAGCGTTGGCTTCCGTCCAGACGCCGTTCAGGAATTACGCCCTGATCGGCACGCAGTGGGGTGCCGCCGTTACGCGGCAGACGACCAATCCCGTGCCCACGGACGCTGTGCCGGGAATGCTGTCGAACGTCACACTCGAGACGTACATCCAGAATTTCACGTTGAGTGATACGGGACACCGGGGCCCTGGCTCGTGCATCAGCTGCCACAACTTTGCGACGCTGGCGGTTGGTGGACGGGACAAGGCGACGGCTGACTTCAGTTTTCTTCCCGGACTCGCTCAGCCGTCGACCGCTCGCGCCGCGATCAAGAGCATACGGTAATATCGCGATGGTTGTCCGGAGTTCTTGCTCGACTTGGGATTGCGCCAAAACGGATCGATTGCCGTCTGGCTCAGCTGCGAGTCTTCAAGGCGATATATCAAAAGACTAAATCGCGATACCGGCGGGCGCCATCCTGCCGAGATGCAGCACTCGTCAGCTGGCGTTCGTTATACGCCATGCGCATCGGACGGGGGTCGCCAATACTCGGGTTCATCCGCTGAACTCACCACCTGCGCTCGATCGCCGACCACGGTACAGCGAATTCGGCCGCACTCGCAGGCGTCCGGCAGGTGCGTTTGCACGAAATATCCGCAGAACTTGCATTGCGCGAGGACCGTCGGGTCGAGCGGACTGACGACTCCATCGCGCACGTCTACCCAAACCAGCGGGCCGACCTCGAGTTCGGAAAGTGGCATGTTGCGATGCGTGGTTGCCGTACGCCGCCCCAGGTAAGCTGCGAGGAAATCATATGAGAATGCGCGCAGCGCGCATCATCAATAGCCTCCTCGGCAGCTTCAGCGTTCGTCAGGCCGGCGCGACGGATTCAAGCCCCCGGCTCAAGGTATCGCCACGCACGAATGAGAAGGACGACACCGAGCGTCTGCGCTAAAATCCACCAACTGTACTCGTGCGCCCAAAGTGAGTTGACGACGGCAGCACCCAGACAGGCGCCAGCCAACAGCGCACCGATGCGTCGGCGGCGGCGCAGTTGGAGATACGTGTTGCCGAGTGCGAACGTGAGGAGAACGAGCAGCGTGACGGCCACGCCCGGCCTACCCAATTGGGGTTGGGTCTGTTCATGCCATCCCAGTTTTGGGAACGCAATCGCGATGATCGCTAACACTGTCGCGAAGGCCGCGCCGACAGTGCACAGGCCAAAATACGCCGCGACGAGAGAGATGCGTTCAACCGCGACATTCGGAAGAGGTTCGCCGGATGAATCCGTCACGGAATTTGGCATAAAAGTTTGTGCATCGGCCTAACGCCTGAGTTCAGTTGCAAGCGAGTCAAATAAGAGTGCGCGCGGAGCGCGCACAATCAATAGCGATCCTTTGTCAGCCGCAATGTTCGTTAGGCAGCATTGCGCGTGATCGCGTCGAGTACTTCGAAGAAGCGTGACAGGTCGGAACTCCGCGCCAGACGTCGTGACTGTGTGGCGAGCAGTGGCCCGGCCTTGCCCGACCGTGCGGATTGCTCCAGGAAGCCAACAGTTCGCCGATCCGCGAACATTGCATCGACGTATGGTAAGTAGCTCATATGAGCGCGGTCGGGCTCATCGCTTGCGTCGGCCGCCTGGGCACTGAGGTCCTGCGCTCGGCTGACCGCCATCTCCACGCACACGCCCGGACATTCGTATGGATTGAGAGCGCGCAACGCGATCGCGGCATCCGCGCCAAGTTCCGTAGCGCACTCTGATGCCACCTCTCGAGCTACGGAGAAGAATGTGGCGACGCGATGAATATCCTCGTCGTCCACCGAACGAATGACATCAAGGCCCTCCAATTCATACGCTCGCTCGAAGGCGACGCGCACATTGGGAGCGCTTGCTAGGTGAGCGTTGATCGCTGCGACGGTCGGGGCCGCAGCCGCATGCGTGAATGCTGTGAGGCCGTCCATCGCGAGTGCGCGGGAAGAGATGGACGCAATGTGTGACAAGTCCACTTTGTTTAGCGCTTGCTTTCGATACGAGTGGGGGAGCTTCACACCGCGCGTATCTCCGCGAATCGCCGACGTCGCAACCTGTTCCGCCTGCAGTGCTCGAAGCCGCGGACCCTCCTCGCTAACGGTCTCCGCAAGTGGCTCAAGCCCTTGTTGCTGAAAGAGTCTGGAACCAACGTCACGAACGTAATCCGCTTGAGTGCCCTCGAGACGTGCGATCAACTGCGCGAGGGCTTCAAGACGGGCGACCTGATACGAGCCACCCCACTCGTATCGGATGTCTGGGAAACGGGAAAGCAATGCAAGCCGACATTCCCGACTGGCATCGTCCGCCAGCTGGCTGATTTCCTGCGCGTGATGAAGTGAGAGCGCGAGCGTGCACGAGCGCGCGACCCATGCTTCAATGAAGCCGGCGAACGCGTTCGGGTCGCGCGCTGCCAATCGTTCGAGGTTGGCGATGTCGCCGGAATCAAGATAGACGAGCATTGCCCTGACCGTCACTCGTGGGATGGATGCTGCCTAACGCCCTAGCTAAGCTGCAAGGGAATCACATAAGAATGCGCACGAAGTGCGCATGATCAATAGCTCCCTTGTCAGCTTCAGCGTTCGTTAGGCAGCTTGCGGCTGGAACCAGTCTCGCCAGCGTCTCCCGGCAAAGACGTTTCGCCGGACACCGCAGCGACCAGCTGACTCTTGTTCTTCAGCCGATGCATTTGCGACAACGAGTACACCGCGACGACGGCGAGGCCAATCCAAGGACCCCAGACCTGAGGTATTGGCGACCCGCCCCAAAAGCCGAATGGCCGATTCGATATCACGAGCCCGAGCAGCGGTGCGCTCGCCGCGACAAATCCTAGAATAGCTAAGGCCATCATCGAGGGGCCGCCGAGTTCATCTCGCGGCAGGAGGCCCGTCCAGAGCGACGCCTCAAAACTGAGGGTCAGCTTCCCCACCAACGCATTTATGCGCGGCTCGAGCCACGAAGCGAGAAAGTATCCCGCTCGATGCGATCTGACGGCCTCGCTTAACCAAGCGAGGAAAATGAAGCAAGCAAAAACAGGAATCGCACCTGAGAACACTGCTGTCACCAGCGCGGGCCTTCGAGAGATGCCCTCACTCGTCATGGCTCCGCCGGCAAGCGCGCCCATAGCCGCCAGCCCGAGGATCATTACCTGGACCCGATTCGTGATCGTGTTCAGGCTCTCTTGTCGTAACGACTTGTACTCAGTCAGCAAAACGTGCAGCTCGGCGCCGTGACGCTCCGTCCAATCGGTACCATTGGCGTTGTCATGGCGCGACACTGCCTCACTCAGCTGAGCAAGCTTCACATACTCTGACCGACTTCGAAGTGCCAGTGGTCGGAGTAGTTCGGCTAGTTTGCCGCGATCTACTTCGTGGAGATCCGAAAGATGACCGAGGAAAGGCATCTGCTGATCCGACGGAGTGTGATAGCTGCCTAACGCCCTAGGGAAGGTCTGATTTAATAGAGTTTTCTCTTGTGCGGAATGGGCTTCGATGCGGTATTGCCGCGTCGAAGTCCTTTCTCTTTTCGGAGCGCGCCCCATGGGAGAGCAGCGGACGTTCGCCGGCGAAGCGTGGAGCACGAAGAAGCGCGTCACGCGGCGCGAGCGATTCCTGGCCGAGATGGATGCGGTGATTCCCTGGGCCGCGCTTGGCGCGTTGATCGCGCCGTACTATCCCACCGCCGGGAAGCGGGGGCGACCGCCGATGCCGCT